>JAJDXU010000163.1 GCA_022823105.1 Dehalococcoidia bacterium | reverse complement strand
GTATCTAGGGTATTTTTGGATAGACCGGGACGAAACGGGTCAATGTCACTCCTCGTCATTCGTTGGCAAGAGTTTAGCAGGAACGCCCACGACTCGTCCAGCGGGGGGAACGTCGCGGATGACGACGGAGCCGGCTCCGGTCAGGCCGTGGGGTCCGACGGTCACGGGAGCCACGAGCATGGTGTCGCTGCCGATGAAAGCGTGGTCGCCCACGACGGTCCGGTGCTTGTCGACGCCATCGTAGTTGCAGGTGATGGTCCCGGCGCCGATGTTCACGTCGGTTCCGATGTCGGCGTCGCCCAGGTAGCAAAAGTGCCCGGCCGCCGAACCTGAACCAACGCGGCTGTTCTTCACCTCAACGTAGTTGCCCAGGTGGACGCCGCTTTCAATGATGGCCTGGGGACGCAGATGGCTGAACGGGCCGATGCTCACGTCGGCGTGCACGGATGATCCTTCGACAACGGACGCGATGATCCGGCAGCGATCGGCGACGGCGGAATCGCGAATCACGGAGTTGGGGCCGATTTCGCAATCCTCGCCGATGGTGGTTTGCCCGATGAGCATGGTGTTGGGCCGTATCACGGCGTCCTGACCGATGGACACAGTGGCGTCGATGTAGGTGGTGGCGAGGTCGACGATGGTGACGCCTTCCCGCATCCAATGGCAGTTGATGCGGTCGCGCAACACGGTTTCGACCGCGGAGAGTTGCTGACGGTCGTTGACGCCCATGGCTTCGTCGGGGAGGGCGAATGGGGCGGCCACCACGGCGTTGCCGGTGTCGGCGGCCATCTCCGCCAGCGAGGTGAGGTACAACTCGCCAGAGCCGGAACGGGGCACACGGCCGATATTTTCGGCGAGCCACTTGCCGTCGAAGCAGTACACGCCGGTGTTGACCTCCGTCGGGTCGGGCGCGTCGGCATCGCGGTCGCGGGCCTCGACGATTGCTGAAACCGGACCGACACCCGACGGGTCCACGCTCCCGCTGCGATGGACGTGGCCGAGGTCCATGCCGAACGCATTGGGGGCCGTGAGGATGGTCATGGGGGCATGCGAACCAGAGGCGTGCTGGTCGAGCAATTTTTCCAGGGATTCGGCCCGCACCAGCGGGGTATCGGCGGACATGACCGCCACCGTTTTTGGCATGGTGAGCAACCCGGCGAGGCCGTGAGCGACTGCGTCGGCGGTTCCCCCGGCCTGGGGCTGAACGGCGTAGTGGATCTGGTCACCCAAGACGGCGCCGATGGCATCGACGTTTCCGGGCGACGCGACCACGACGATGGTCGGGATGCCGCATTCGACCATCAGGTCGACCGAATACCGGATGAGTTCCTTGCCGGCGGCGGAGTGCAGGGGTTTGGGGATGCGAGAGCGCATGCGGCTTCCGTGTCCAGCAGCCAGGACGATGCCGACGCTTTCGGCTCGGGGATTGATCGCGCTCATGGGTATGCTCCGGTGTTAAGGCGGTGGGGAGTTGACATCGGGATTATAGCAAGGCAAGCGCCCACGACTTCGGCGCAGTTAGAGGGGACCAAAGAGCCCATGCCGGCCGACCGTCAATGGCGTGGCCCGCCGGTTCAAAACGGGCGGTTGACGACTGCCGAACGACTACACAAAGAAAAATCCAGTCGGGACGAGATTGTTGCGGATTCCGTAAAGCAACGGTATTTGGTTCGATAATGTGGTAGGCGGTATAATATAAATGCGATTCAGATTGACCTGATTCAGCGCCATTGTTACAATTCCGAAAATCAGCACAGTATGCTGCTGGCGGAGAAATGCCGGCGGCCCAATCTGCCGTGAAACAATACGGGAGGGACTATATGGTTACCACGTTCAATGAAAACCTGTTTTCGCCTGAGGTCGTCCAAGACCCCTATACCTATTTCGGGCGGATGCGGGAAGAGGACCCGGTCCACTGGAATGACCCCTACAAGCTGTGGGTCATCACCAAGTACAAGGACCTGGTTTGGGTGACCCGTCGCCCTGAGGCGTTCTCGTCAGAAGTTTTCTACCGCGACCCTCTGCCTCCGTATCCCTCCATTGACGAGTCCGACATGGGCCTCTACGAGGACGTGCGGAACTTCTTCAGCCAGTGGTTCATCCAAACAGACCGCCGCGCGGTCAGCTCCCACCAGGAGATTTCCGAGCACGGCGCTCCCGACCACACCGACATGCGCAAGGTGATCCACGGCTACTTCACGCCGAAGGCCATGGAACTCTGGCGTCCGCTGGTCCAGTCCGCCATCAACCAGTTGCTGGATGAGGCGGAAGAGCGCGGCCACATGGACGTCATGCGCGACTATGCGACCCCGCTGCCGCTGCTGGTGATCGCGGCGATGATGGGCATCGAAACCTACGACCCGCAGTTCATCCGCTCCCTGGCTGAGAAGTTGCTCTTCATCGGCCGCGGCAACGCAGACCGGATGCAGCCGTTGACGGAGGGCATCACCGAGCTGCAGGAGTACCTGCGGCCCATGGTCAAGGAGCGGCTCAAGAACCCCAACGGCGACCTGCTGGACCGGATGACCGACGCCGCCCGCATGACCAACGCGGCCGGCAAGCAGATCATGGACGAGGAGCAGGTGGTAGCCAACGCGATCCTGCTGCTGCTGGCCGGTCATGAGACCACCATCAACCTGATCTGCAACGGCACGCGGGCGTTTATGACGCACCCCGACCAGTGGGAACTGTTCAAGACCGACCCGGCGGGCAAGATGATCCGCGCCACCGAGGAGTGCCTGCGGTACGACGCGCCGGTGAAGTCCATCACCCGCATCGCCGGTGAGGACGTGGAGCTGGGCGGCAAGCTGATCCAGAAGGACGAGCGCATGCGCTGGTTCGTCACCTCCGCCAACCGCGACCCCGAGGTGTTCGACCGCCCGGACGACTTCGACATCGAGCGGTACCCGAACCCGCACGTGGCGTTTGGCAGCGGAATCCACCACTGCCTGGGCGCGACGCTGGCGCGGCTCGAGGGCCAGGAAGCGTTCAAGGCCATCGCCGAGCGGTTCCCGAACCTGAACATGGACTGCGACCCGGACGATCTGACCTACACGTCCAGCATCACCTTCCGGACGCTGGAAACGCTGCCGGTGAACCTGTCGTAAGCTGACTTCCGGATCAAAGCTATGCGCAAGCAGGGGGCGGGTGATAAATCCGCCCCTTTTTGATGTGAGTTTCGCAGTGTTTCGCCGATGGATAGGCACTGTACGGCGGGAATGGCGTTGGTTATAATGACGCAATACGAAAGACGTAATTAGAGAACGATCAGCCGACGCTTTACCTTTTGATTCGGAGGTTGCAGCCATGGTAAGCACCATCAACGATGATCCCTTCTCCCTGGAGGCAATGTATCAGCCGTATGATTTCTTCGCCCGCCTGCGGGATTGGGAGCCGGTCCACTACAACGAGCAGTACGAAGTGTGGATGGTCACCTCGTGGGAGCACCTCGTATGGGTGACGCGTCATCCGGAGGTGTTCTCGTCCAGCGTGTTCGCCCGGGACGTGCGACCACCCAATCCGCCCATCGATGAAGACGACATGGAGATCTACAACTTCATCAGGAACTGGCAGGTTTCCAGGTTCATTCAACACGACCAGAAACGCTACAACCCGGGGATTTCGGGCCCCGACCACGTGGACATGCGGCGGGTGATGCACGGGTATTTCACCCCCAAGTCCATGGAAATGTGGCGGCCGTTGGTGCAATCCGCCATCGATGAATTGCTGGACGCCGTGCAGGAAAAGGGCCGCATGGACGTGATGGCCGACCTGGCGACGCCATTGCCGCTGCTGGTCATCGCGCGCATGCTGGGGATACCCGACAGCGACCGGCCCATCATGCGGAAACTCGCCAAGGACCTGCGCCACCTGAACCGCACCGGTCCGGACCGGATGGGCCCCCTGTCGGAATCGGTGCACAACCTGCAGGACTATCTTGGGCCGCTGGTCGCCGAACGGGTGGAGAATCCCAGGGACGACCTGATTTCCGTGGTGGCCGAGGGTGAGCGACGGGGGATATTCACGCGCGACCAGGTGATCAACAACGTGATGCTGCTGCTGTCGGCGGGGCACGAGACCACCATCAACCTGATCTGCAACGGGACGCTGGCGTTCACGCAGCATCCGGACCAGTGGGCGAACCTGAAATCGGATCCCGAGGGCAAGACGGTACGCGCCACCGAGGAGTGCCTGCGGTACGACTCTCCCGTGAAGTCCATCCAGCGCATCGCCATGGACGACATTGAGCTTGCCGGCCAGACCATCAACAAGAACGACCGCGTCCGCTGGTTCATCTCCGGCGCGAACCGTGACCCTCAGGTGTTCGACCGGGCGGACGACTTCGATATCGAACGCTATCCCAACCAGCACGTAGCGTTCGGCAGCGGTGTCCACCACTGCCTGGGTGCGACGCTGGCCCGGCTGGAGGGCCAGGAGATCTTCCGGAATCTCGCCAACCGGTTCGACAGCCTTGAACTGGAAGTCCCCGTCGAGGAATTGGAGTACGACCAGTTGATCGGTCTGCGGGCGTTGGAACGGCTGCCCATTACGGTCACCAACGCGTGATGCCGCCGGCGGGCGATTAATCGCTAAACGTAAGGGCAGGTCGCGAACCTGCCCTTATCTGATGTACGTTTGGGGAAAATCCGCTATAATCCCACAATCCGTATCCGACGGAGCGGTCCGATCGTTCCGCGCACCATTATCCAAACCGGAGGTTTCAACCAATGGTCAGCACTTTCAACGACAACCCCTTCTCACCGGAGGCGATTTACAAGCCTTATGATTTCTACAATCGGCTGCGCGAACACGAGCCCGTTTATTACAACGAGGCGCTTGACGTGTGGATGATCACGTCTTGGGAGCACCTGGTGTGGGTAACCCGCCACCCGGAGGCTTTCTCGTCCAGCGTGTACGCGCGGGACACGAAGCCCCCCAACCCGGCCATCGATGAAGACGACATGGAGTTGTACAACTTCATCAAGAAGTGGCAGGTGTCGCGGTTCATCCAGCACGACCAGCGCCGGTACAGCCCTGAAATGTCAGGGCCGGACCATGTTGACATGCGGCGGGTGATGCACGGTTACTTCACGCCCAAGTCGATCGAGATGTGGCGACCGCTGGTGCAGTCTGCGATCGACGAACTGCTGGACGCGGTTGAAGAGAAGGGCCGGATGGACGTGATGGCCGACCTGGCCACGCCGTTGCCCCTGCTGGTGATCGCGCGTATGCTGGGCATTCCGGACAGCGAGCGGCCCAGGTTGCGGGAACTGGCCAAGGACCTGCGCTTCCTCAATCGCGAGGGGCCGGACCGGATGAAGCCGCTGACCCAGGCGGTGCAGAACCTGCAGGACTTCATCGCGCCGATGGTTGAAGACCGGATGCAGAATCCCGAGAACTTCGACGCGCTGGACCTGATGATGGTGGTCTGCGAGGGCGAACGGAAAGGTATTTTCAACCGCGAGATGACCATCAACAACATCATGCTGCTGCTGTCGGCCGGACATGAGACGACGATCAACCTGATCTGCAACGGCACGCTGGCGTTTACGCAGCATCCGGACCAGTGGGCGATCCTCAAGTCGGATCCCGAGGGCAAGACAGTCCGCGCGACGGAAGAGTGTCTGCGCTACGACTCGCCGGTGCGGTCCATCCAGCGCATCGCGATGGACGATATTGAACTGAACGGCCAGACGATCAACAAGAACGATCGCGTCCGCTGGTTCATTCCCGGGGCCAACCGGGACCCCAAGGTGTTCGACCGGGCCGACGACTTTGACATCGAGCGGTACCCGAACCAGCACGTGGCGTTCGGCAGCGGCATCCACCACTGCCTGGGCGCGACGCTGGCGAGGCTGGAGGGCCAGGAGATCTTCCGGAACCTGGCGAACCGGTTCGACAAGGTCGAGCTGGAAATCCCGGTGGAAGACGTGCAGTACGACCGCGTGCTGACCTTCCGCGCGGTGGAGAGCCTGCCGGTCTCGGTCACCAGCGCTAAGTAGTCGCACCAACCGTCCGAACCGCTCCAGATGATAAATCGGTCCATCGCTTTTTCAGGCGGTGGACCGTTTCTTTGGCCGCTGGTGTTCTGTTTGAATTGTTGTATGGCTTATGATAATTTGACCGCGCGCCAGCCTGCCCACTGCGGGGTTACCTATGCCTCACCAACAGCATGATGACCTGTTCGCGCCCGACGCGATTCGCGACCCGTACGGCTATTTCGGGGCGCTGAGATCGGAGGCGCCGGTCCATTGGAACGAGCAGTACCAGATGTGGGTGGTGACCAGTTACGAGCGGCTGGTTTGGACCGCCCGACACCCCGAGTATTTTTCGTCAGAGGTGGCCCTGCGAGACAACCGACCGCCGGCGCCGACCATACCCGAAGAGGACATGGAGCTGTTCGGCGCGGTGCGGAACTGGATGGCCGCACGATTTACACAGAACGACGGCGCGAAGCACAAGGAGAAGCGCAAGGTTGTTCATGGATATTTTACGCCGAAGGCTATGGAAACCTGGCGGCCCCTGGTGCGGCAAACGGTGAACGACCTGCTGGACGAACTACAGGGCGCCGGGCGCATGGACGTGATGAACGATTTCGCCACGCCACTGACGTACAGCATCATCGCGGGGCTGATGGACATACCGCCCAGCGACCGGGGGTTCGTCAAGGAATTGTGCAGCCGGATGTGCGGATTCGACGGCAACGATCCCAACCGGATCCGGGACTATGCGGCGGGAGTGCAGGCGGTTACGGATTACCTGGCGCCCATAGTGGCGGAACGGGTGCGCGATCCCGGGGACGACCTGCTGTCGGTGATCTGCAAGGGCGAGATCATGGGCGCGTACACGAGGGACGAAGTGCTGGCCAACGCGCTGCTGTTGCTGGTGGCAGGGCACGAGACCACCAACGACCTGATCTCCAATGGCGTGCTGGCCTTCGCCCGGCATTCCGACCAATTCGATCTGTTGCGAACCGACCCCGACGGCCGCATCGTAGATGCCGTTGAGGAGGTGTTGCGTTACGACTCGCCGCTGAAGTCGATACAGCGCATAGCCACCCAGGATGTTGACATGGGCGATGGGCAAGTGGTCGGAAAGGATGACCGCGTGCGCTGGGTTATATCGTCGGCCAACCGGGACCCTGATGTGTTCGAGAAGCCCGACGATCTTGACATAACCCGCAACCCCAACCCCCACGTTGCCTTCGGAAGCGGCGTGCACCATTGCCTCGGGGCGACGCTGGCCCGTCTCGAAGGCCAGGAGGCTTTCGCCGAATTGGCGCGCCGTTTCGAGAGTTTTGAGTTGGAAACGGACCCCGATCAGTTAGAATATCTGCCCAGCGTCGGCCAGCGGACGTTGTTGAACCTGCCCGTGACAATGCAATGACATCAAGCCGCACGACCGCCGCGCCACTGACTACCATTCTGAAGCTTGCACCCTGAATTCGAGAGGAGGTTACCCCAATGGCCCGACAGCTGAAGATCACCGTGGACTACAACGTGTGCGTGGGAAACGCCATGTGCGAGACCTTTGCCGTGAACACGTTTGGTCTGAACGATGACCGCCAGTCCTACGTCAAGGACCCCGCCGGAGATCCTGAGGAAACCATCATTGAAGCCGCAGAGAACTGCCCGGTGACCGCGATCACCGTAGAGGACGCAGAGACCGGGGAGATCCTCTTCCCGTAGGCGCAATGCACCGCAAACGCGTACAGGGGCGATCCGTCCAAGGCGGATCGCCCCTGCGTCGTCACTTGGCGCGGCGCATTCTAGGATAGGTGGGAGATAACGTCCTCCCCGAACCTGCGGATGATGTCGCCCGGGTCGTGGCTGATGGCAGTGATCTGCAACACGTCGGCGCCTGATCCCTGGATTTGCGACACCTTGGCACGACATTCCTCGGGCGTGCCAGCCACGGCGAACCGGTCGGCCAGATAATCGGTCACTCCGAATTCGTCGGTGATGGCGGCGTTGCGGGTGTCGCCGACCTGCTCATGTTCGGCCGGGACGTACTCGCCCTGGATGGCCATCATCGCCTCGTGCAGTTCCTCGGGGACGTGCTTGCCTTCCAGCGTGAACCGGAAGGCGTGGTGTGCGCTGGCCGCCAGCGCCATCTTGATCTCGTCGATGGCCGCGTCGTGGTCGTCGGATATGTTGCACTTGGCGAATGCCCAGATCTCCGTGTCTCCCAAGGGCTTGCCGGCGTGCCACTCGCCGGCGCGGACGTGGGCCACGGTGTCCTCCAGGATTTCCGGCGTCAGGCCGGTATGGATCATGGCACGGTCGGCGATTTCGCCGGCGATGCGCAGGGTGCGAGGGCCTTCGGCGGACATCATGATGGGGACGGGCTCGCTGCTCCAACTGACGTGGCCCTCCCTGCCGCGATATTCGGCGGGCTCGCCGGACATGAATGAACGCAACGCGCCGATGTACTCACGCAGGGTTGCCAGGCGAGACGGGCGCAGCCCCAGATTCAGTATCGCGGAGTCGCCGGTGCCGATGCCCAGGAATGCGCGCCCGCCGGACAGTTCGTTCAGGGACGCGACGGCCGACGCCAACACGGCGGGATGCCTGGTCAGCGGATTGGTTACAGAGGGGCCCAGGTGGACCCGGTTGGTGTCCATTGCCGCGACGGTCAGGGATACGATCAACTCGCGGAACAGGGACTGTGAGTCGGCGACGCCGATGTAGTCGAACCCGACCGACTCCGCAAGGCGGACGTGCTGACGGAAGGACTCATACGACGTTGGGAGCAGGGTTACACCGAATTTCATGGGGAATCGTCCTGGGCGGAACCGCCCGATGGGGTTGGTTGTTGGTGTTCCCTCTCGGTAGCGGCGGCGATTCGCCGGATCATGCCTCGGAACACGTAGGAATGCAGCGGCCACAAAGTGTACCAGTACATGAGGCCGGCCAGCCCGAGCGGGTCGAACTCGGCGGTCTGCCTGATTGTGGACCCACTGACTGTGGGCGTCACCTCGAACTCCAACCAGGCTCGGCCGGGCAGGCGCATTTCGGCGTACAGCTTGACGCGCCGCCCGGGTTCGCAGGTTTCGACTCTCCACCAGTCCACGGTGTCGCCGACGGCGAGTTCGGTGGGATGACGGCGGCCACGGCGAACGCCCACGCCGCCGGTCAGCAGGTCGAGGAAGCCCCGAACTCTCCAGAGATAGTCGGCGAAGTACCAGCCCGTCTCGCCACCGATCCTGCCGATTGGTGCGAACGCGGCATCCGGCGATGCCGGCACTGTGACCGTCCGGGTGTCCACCAGCCTTGAACCGAACCGCACGCTGCCGGTGCGCTCCCGACGGCCGGACGACGACAGGGCGTCGGACCAGCGGGTTTCGGCAAACTCGCGGTCCTCGTTGCGTACGGCGGACGCGATGGCTTCGGTAACGCCAACGGGTTGGATGCGGAAGGTTGCGGGTGGGAGCGGCGCCTCCACCACGCTGGCGTTGCGGAGGCTATCGACGAGCTTGCGGCCGATGCGAGCGTACACGGGGGTCACCAGGCCCAACCATAGGCTGGACAGCCGGGGAGTCAGTACGGGCACCGGGATCATCGCCCGGCGCAAACCGCGCTGCCTGGCGTATTCTCTCATCAGCCCGCCGTAGGAGACCACGTCCGCTCCACCGATCTCATACACTTGGCTACTTTCCACATCCACTGTCAGCGCGGATTCGAGGTACGCGAGAAGGTCGTTGACGGCGATGGGCTGGGCAGGTACCGCGACCCAGCGCGGGGTTACCATAATGGGCAACCGCTCGACCAGCGCCCGAACCATCTCGAAGGACACGCTGCCCGAGCCGATGACGATGGAGGCGCGAAACTCGATCACGGTGGCGCCGGAATTGCGCAGGATTTCGCCCACGCGGCGACGACTGCGCAGGTGGGGCGACGCGGACGGGTCCGATCCTCCGAGACCGCCCAGATAGATGATGCGGCTTACCCCGGCGTCGCGGGCGGAATCTGCGAAGTTACGGGCGGCGGTGGCCTCTTCGGTCTCGAAATCACCCGCGGAGCCCAGCGAATGGACGAGGTAATAGGCCACGTCGATGTCCTGCATGGCCCGGTGCAGGGAATCGATGTCGTGCAAATCGCCCTGGACGACCTCGGTTGTGTCGGCGACTTTGCCGGCCAGGTTTTCGGGACGCCGGGCGAGGCATCGGACCGTGTGGTCATGCGCCTCGAGCGACTTGAGCAACCGGCCACCGACGTATCCGGTGGCCCCGGTCAGCAGGACGCGTGGGCGCCCGCGATTGGGCTGCGGGATGGACATAATGACCGCCTATCGGCGGCGCTGCGGGGTTGAACGAAATGCCGGGGATTGTTATCCGCCACCCGTCCACGTTTGGGTCCGGGCCATGTCGATGGTGGTTTGGACCGTCAGGTTGTGTCCCGCTTGGTTCTCCGAGCGCGCCAACTCGCGGCGGCGGCGCGTCAACTCGGTGTCAACGTGCGGGCGGCCTCGGCGGCGAGCCCAAAGCTTGCCGATGATGGTTACCATCCGACTCGAAATGTGATTGATCGGTTCCATGAGGAGCCTGGAGTCAGCTATACCGCAGGCGGGGGCCGACCGTTGCCTGATAGCCCTCGAAGTTCCGGCGGGTTTCAGGGATGCTGTCGCCGCCGAATTTTTCCATGAAGGCGTCGGCCAGCACCAAGGCGACCATGGCCTCGCCGATGACGCCGGCCGGAGGGGCCTGGCACACGTCGCTGCGTTCGAAGTGGGCCTGCACGGGTTCGCCGGTGTCCAGATCGACCGAGGGCAACGGGTTGTGGAGTGTGGCGATGGGTTTGATAACGAAGCGCGCCACCAGTGGCGGGCCGCTGGTCATGCCGCCTTCGGTGCCGCCGGCGCGGTTGGTTTTGCGCTGCCATGGTCGGTCGGGGTCGGTGACCGGTTCGATGACGTCCTGGAACTCGGAGCCCCAGGCGTCCATCAACTCCCAGCCCGGGCCGATGCTGACCGCCTTGACCGCGTTGATGCTCATCAGGGCCTGGGCGACCTTGGCGTCGATCTTGCGGTCCCAATGCACGTGGGAACCCAGACCGATGGGCACGTTCTCGGCGATCACCTCTACGGTGCCGCCGACGGTATCTCCCACCTCGCGGGCGGCATCGACCTCTGCCATCATCTTTTCGGCGGCCGTGGGATCGGCACAGTGGACTGGCGATTCTTCGACGGCGTCCCAGTCGATGTCGTCGTGTTCCGGAGGGTTGGCGTGGATCCGTCCGATGGAGATGACGTGGCTGTGCAGCACGATGCCGAACTCTTCCAGCAGGCGCATGGCGACGGCGCCGGCTGCCACACGGCCCGCGGTCTCCCGGGCCGATGCGCGTTCCAGGGAATTTCGCACGTCATGGAATCCGTATTTCATCGCGCCGGGGAGGTCGGCATGCCCGGGTCGGATACGCGTGACCCGAGCGTTTCGTCCTTCCTGCGAGGGATTCTCGATGTACTCCACCGCCATGGCTTCCTGCCAGTTGACCCAATCGCGGTTATCCAGCAGCATCCCGATGGGGCTGCCCAGGGTGTAGCCATGGCGCACGCCGGTCTGGATGTGGGCGTGGTCACGCTCGATCTGCTGGCGTCCGCCGCGGCCGTAACCCCGCTGCCTGCGGCCCAAGTGGTGGGCGATATAGGCCTCATCGAGGGACAGGTACGCCGGGATGCCTTCGACGATTATCATCAAGCCCTGTCCGTGGGATTCGCCGGCCGTGAACCACCTTATCATCGGAATCGTTTCTCCTACGGGGACTCGAAAATCGGGAGCGAGCGGGTCGTGAGAGATGAGATGCTGTCGGCAGGGATTACGCTACTCGGTGGCCTCGCGTTGGCGCATGGCAGTGAGCGCGGCGTCCATCATGACGTCCACCGGAGCCGGCCGGTCCAGCCAGATTTGGAATGACGCTGCGCCCTGGTAAACCAGCATGGAGATTCCGCCCAGGGTTTTGGCTCCAGCATCGTCGGCCACTCGCAACAGTGGGGTCAGCATGGGATTATACACCAGGTCGTAGACCAGCGCGGTGGGCGGGATTTCGTCGCGGCGCAGCGGGGAGGCGGCTTCATCGGGGCCGTGGCGCATTCCCAGAGAGGTGCAGTTGACGATGAGATCGGCCGAGCGCGCCGCGAGGCTCGCCTCCGGGGACGGCAGGGACATTGCTCGGGACTCCACACCGCGAGCATCGGCGAGGTCTGCGAGAGACTGAGCGCGGGCCAAAGTGCGATTCGCGATGGTCAGTGCGCCGATGTCGGCGCGCAGCAGGGCCTGGACGACCCCGCGGGCCGAGCCGCCGGCGCCCAGAATCAAGACGGTTTTGCCGGCGGGATCGAAGTCGCCGGACTCTCGCAACGCCCGCAGGAACCCGTAGCCGTCGGTGTTGTGGCCGGTGAGATGACCGGAGCGGTTTACGATGGTATTGACCGCGCCGGCTTCAGCGGCCCAATCATCGATTTCGTCCAGAAACGGCATCACGGCTTCCTTGTGGGGAACTGTGACGTTGATGCCGGTGACCGCATCGGCGCGGAGGGAAGCCACGAAGGATCGCACATCATCCGGGTCGACCTCATAGGCTTGATATTCCGCGCCGATGGCAAGGCTGTCCAGTGCCGCCTGCTGGAACGTCGGCGAGATCGAGTGGCCGATTGGGTAACCGATGATGCCGAAGGCGGTGCTGATGCTCATCCTAATGGGACCGCTAGCCGGACTATGAGCGGCTATCCGACGGTGAGATTTCTGATTACGCGGCACCCGCGGGAGGTGATCGGCGAATCCTGATTGGTATCGTTGCCGGCTACGAACAGATCAAACACCATGTCAAAGTTGGTGATCTGCAAGACGTACCGACCCTCTTCGTCCGTCACGGTTTCCACCTCCACGTCTCCGGTTTGACTGCGGGCGATCACAGGGAAACCCGCCGGCGCCGGGGAGTTGTTGATCCGGACCGTGCCGGCGATGATGCACGGCGGGCCGCTGGACTGTTCCGGCAGGGGAGTCGGCGTGGGAGTAGGCACTGGCGTGTTGGTAGGCACCGGCGTTGCGGTAGGCTCCGGCACCGGGGTAGCGGTGGGCGCCGGCGCGGCGGTAGGCGCAGCGGCAGCGATTGCGGCGGCTACGGTGGCCGCGATGTCGGCCGTGGGTTCGGGCGGGGGCTCCGGAGTATCGGTGGGTTCGGGCGTAGGAGTTTCCGTAGGTGTGGCGGCTTGTACGGCGACCTCGATGGTGGCCTGGATGTCTGCCGTGGGTTCGGGTTCCTCTTCCTCACCGCAGGCTACCACGGCGCCCAACACCAAACCGAGGGCCAGACCTAGAACAACAAGTCGGATAAAAGTACGTCTCATCTACGGGCTCCTGTTATCGGCAATATATTCATGGCTTCAGACATTGCCAAAAAGTTCGCCCGTCGTGCTCGGTATCCGACGTGCAGATTATGGCAATCTTGGTTCAGGCAGATAGCTGCGCAATGATCTCTTGAATGCGCTGTCTTTGTTCGGACAAGCTCTGCAAGCGGTCGCGTTCCTTTTCGACAACCTCGGGCCGGGCTTTGGACACGAAGTTGTCGTTGGAGAGCAGTTGCTGCACTCGGGCCTCGTTCCGCTCCGTTTCCTCCAGTTCCTGGCCCAGCCTCCGGGACTCGGCGTCCAGGTCGACAATGCCGGTTAGCGGCAAGCGCACTACCAAGGGGTTCACCACGAGGCTGACGCCGCCGGTGTTTTCGGACTGGTCTCCGGCGAGGACGTTCAAGGGTTCGACCCTGGCGAGGACGCTGATCGCCGCGCTTTCCTGTTCTACGACGGTCCGCATGCCGTTGGTTTCAATTGCGGCCTCCAACTTCTGGCCGGCGGGAATGCGAAGCTGGGCCCGCATGTTGCGCACCGCCCGGATGGTCTGCATCACGACGTCCATCTCGGATTCGGCATCCGGAGCGGAGCGGACATGGTCGATCCGGGGGTAATCAGCGATCATTATCGAGGTGGGCAGGCTGGACACCGGCGCAGGAAGGCGGGCCACGAGGTTCTGCCAGATTTCTTCGGTGACGAAGGGCATGAAGGGATGGAGCAGCCGGAGCGACCGTTCCAGGACGTGCACGAGCGTCACGGCTGCGGAGGAATCGCCATCCCGCAACCGCACCTTGGCCATCTCGATGTACCAGTCGCAGAAGTCGTTCCAGATGAAATCGTACAACCGCTGTTGGGCCTCGCCAAGTTCAAACCCGGCGAGACATTCGTCGACGGCGACGGTGAGCGTATCGAGGCGCCCGACGATCCAACGGTCCTCCCGGTGTTGGGGAGTGATGAGATCGTGCCAACCGTCCAGATCGTCGTGTCCGTCCACCGATGTTATGACGAAACGGGCGGCGTTCCAGATCTTGTTGGCGAAGTTGCGGGCGGATTCCAGCTTTTCGGCGCTGAGACGAAGATTGTTCCCCGGCGCGGTTCCAGTGGTCAGGGCGAATCGCAAGGCATCGGTGCCATATTGTTCCAGGAGGTCGAGCGGATCGAGGGTGTTGCCCCGTGTCTTGCTCATCTTCTGGCCCTCGGCGTCGAGGACCATGCCGTGGAGGTACACCGAGCGGAAGGGAACGTCTCCGGTGTTTTCGATCCCCAACATGATCATGCGGGCGACCCAGAAAAACAGGATGTCGTAGCCGGTCTCGAGCACTGAGTTGGGGTAGAAATGGGCGAGATCGTCGGCCGCGCCATCGGGCCAGCCCAACGTTGAATGGGGCCACAGGCCGCTGCTGAACCAGGTGTCGAGGACGTCGCTTTCCTGCTCGATGTCGGCGCTGCCGCAGGTGGGGCACGCCGCGGGATCCGTAACGTGAGCGGCATACGCTCCGCAGTCAACGCAGTACCAGACGGGGATGCGATGGCCCCACCACAGTTGCCGGCTGATGCACCAGTCGCGGATGTTCTCCAGCCAGTTCAAGTACACCCGGGAGAATCGCTCCGGAA
>JAJDXU010000250.1 GCA_022823105.1 Dehalococcoidia bacterium | reverse complement strand
CGGGTTGCCTTGGGTGCGCCAACCCTGCTCGCAATCTAAAAGGACTCCAGCCTCTCTCCGGCTGAAGTCCTTTCTTGGTGGTTTTCCCAAAGGTTATCGGGCCTCACACGCCGGAT
Organism: Dehalococcoidia bacterium; assembly: GCA_022823105.1. GTDB lineage: Bacteria > Chloroflexota > Dehalococcoidia > Lucifugimonadales > UBA3495 > Bin87. The sequence goes on along the minus strand of JAJDXU010000250.1, from coordinate 18,234 downwards.
TTGCGCATACCTGGTGGCGGTAAGCGTAAAAGTAAACGGGGCGGTAATACCCGAAAGCGTTTTGGTGACGCACTGAAATCATTTAACAGAAATCGTACGCCCGCTCTGCAACCTTGTCAACGGCTCCCCATTCAGAATTTCTGATAAACCGGCCTCGCCAGCACCGTGGCACACGTGCCCATTTACTCGCGGCCGCTGAGCCGGGCGACCACTCGCGAACCGCGCTGCGCCGCCTGTTGGTCGGGTCCGTCGCCCAGGGCCCTTACCAGGGCGCTCCCTACCACGGCTGCATCAGCCCGTTTCCCAACGTCCACGACGTGCTGACGCTCCGAGATGCCAAACCCTACCGCGATTGGCAGATTGGTTTGCTGGCGGACGCGCTCCACAAGGTCTAGGCCGCGGTCCGATACCTCGCTGCGGGCTCCGGTGACGCCCGTTACGCTGATGCAGTACACGAAACCCCCGCCGATTGCCGCCGAACGCGCAATGCTCTCGTCCGTGCTGGTCGGCGCCAGCAGTGGGATGATGTGAATCCCGTAGCGGGAAAGCTCATCTGCCAATGGTCCGGCCTCGTCGCTGGGCAGGTCGACCACGATTAATCCGTCCACCGTGGCATCCGCGCACGCCGAGGCGAACCGCTCCAGGCCATAGGACAGGAGCGTGTTGTAGTAGCCCATCAGGATCAACGGAGTCTCGCCAATCGACGGCCTCAATCCTTTGGCGGTGTCGAGGCAGTCTTGCATGCTGGTGCCGTTTTGAAGGGCGGTAAAGCTGGATTCCTGGATAACCGGCCCTTCACCCATGGGATCGCTGAATGGGATTCCCAGCTCCACTGCATCTGCGCCGGCAGACACCAGGCTGGGAACAATTTCCAACGCCGCGTCGGGGTAAGGATGCCCCACTGTGACAAACACCACGAGTCCGGTGCGCCCTTCGGCTTTCAGTGTCGCGAACTTGGCCGCGATGCGGTCGGTTCTTGGGATTGAATCGGTAGCCATCAGAAGCCTTCGTTGCTAGGGTGCAAAATAACCTAACCTACTGTTCCGGTGGTGTCCAGTCGGCGATCAACAGCCCTTGGTCGATCACATAGCCGGTGATGGCGTCGGCGCATTGCGCGGGGCTGCTTTCGCTGGCGTCAACAATCAACTCGGGCGATTCCGGACGTTCAAACGGAGAATCGATGCCGGTGAAATTTGAAAGTTCGCCTGCCCTGGCCCGCCGGTACAAACCTTTTTGATCTCGCTGCTCGCAGACCGCTTGCGGCGTATCGACAAACACCTCGACGAACTGGCCTGTGGGGAAGAGGCCGCGGGCAAATTCGCGCTCGGATTCGAAGGGCGATATACACGCCACCAGCGTGATCAGCCCGGAGTCGTACATCAAGCTCGCCACCTCGGCGGTACGGCGCACGTTTTCCCGCCGGTCGTCCACCGAGAAGCCCAAGTCACGATTCAGGCCATGCCGGAGATTGTCTCCGTCGAGCACGTATGCGTGCCTCTCCATGTCATGCAGCCGCTTGGCCATCGCGTTCGCCAACGTGGTCTTGCCCGCTCCGGGCAACCCGGTGAACCACAACACGAAAGGCGATTGTTTCAAAAGGCGTATTCGCTCGGCCATCGAAATGGCGTAGGTTTGCCAGACCACGTCGTGATGGGCGCCCATCTGCGATTGCTCCGTTGCGATTTGCGGCGCGAATTATACCCCACCGTCCCATCGTGCCCGTCAAGTTAGTATCCGATCACCACGCCGAGCGTCGCGATCAGATTTTGACCGGCGTGTACACCCACTCCAGGCCAAATTGAACCGGTGTGCCAGTACAGGTACCCAAGCAGCAGGCCGGTGATGAATACGGGGATAATGATCGACGGTTGAAAGTGCAATCCGGCGAACACCACCGCCGACAGGATTATTCCGGGAACCACTCCCCACCGGTTGACGAAGCCGCGGAGCACAAATCCCCGGAAAAATATCTCCTCGGCCACCGGAGTGATTACTGCCAGCGCAATGATGCTGAAAATGGCCAGAGCGCCGGGCAACACCAGGTCCTCCGGCAAATCGGCAGGGATCAAAAAATCCAGACCCAGGAAGGTCGCTGCAATCACGTAAAGTTGAATCGCGCCAAGACTCGCTCCCAACGCGGCCAGGCTGGCGACCGCAACCCGCCATCGTGCCATCCGGGGTTTTCTCAACCCAAACCACGCCGGTTCAATCGGCCACGAACGCGTCGTCAGAATCCACACCAGTCCCAACTGAAACACCGCCAACGTCACGGCTGCGACTACAGTCGCGGTCGGCAGAGGGAGCAGCAGAGCCAGCAACGACACCAGGATCGCGGTGGGCACCAATGCCAGAAGCCCCAACACCGGTGGCCGAAATCCCCATTCTCCGTCGCCAAGCCGTTGCCGAATCGCCCAATTCTGGGTGCTCATTCCGGCTGGGTCGCTGGCCGCTCCGCACGTTGGCGGCATGGGCGGTTCCGCCTCAGAGAGGATCCTTGCGCCGCAGGTGGGGCAGAAATTCACCGGGCCTCGCAGTCGGGCGTTGCATTGTGAGCAATGGCTGGGAGTCATCGGAATCATGGGCCGGAGCGCCAGTATCGACAGTATATCCCAGGCGCAATCCCAGATTGCTAATGGTGTCGGCATGCGCCATAATGACGCGCGCAAACTCATGATCCGTCGGGCTGTGAATTGCCCGGCGACGCAGGTGAATATGTCCGACGACTCCGGATCTGCCGGCAGCGAGCAGGCCTTCTTGAGAGTGGCCGCAGCCAACGGCCTCGACACTTCGGACGCCGAACGCATGGAAGACCTCCGAAACCGGGTATTGTTGATGCGGCAGGGTCTCGCCCGAGTGTACGAAATCGATGTCTCCGGAGCAGAGTCTCCTTCGGTTTTCGTACCCGCTCGGCGTTAACGTCCGCCCGTCGCCAAACCCCCTTTCGCCGTGAGTATTGGCCATGCCTGAAACTGATCTCCACTACAAGTCCGCCTGGGAACTTTCCGGCCTGATCCGCGACGGGCAGGTTTCGCCCGTGGAGGTTGTCGAGGCCTGTCTGGCTCGCATCGAAGCCACAGAGCCGACCCTCAACTCGTTTATAACCCTCTTGCCGGAACAGGCGAGGGCCGCCGCCCGGCGAGCAGAGCAGGAAATTAGCCGGGGCAACTATCGGGGCCCGTTACACGGCATCCCGGTGGGTCTGAAAGACTTATTCGAGACCGCTGGCATCCGTACTACGTCAGGCACCCGCCTATACGACGACTATATCCCCGCGGAAGACTGCACCGTTGCCGCCAGATTCGCCCAGGCCGGAGCCATTCTGATCGGTAAGCTCAACATGCACCCGTTGGCGTTCGGGCCCACGGGCGAAAACGGCGATTACGGCCACATGCACAACCCCTGGAACCCCGAACGGATCACCGGTGGATCCAGCGGAGGCAGCGGATCAGCGGCCGCGGCCGGCCAGTGTCCCATCACCATGGGCAGCGACACCGGCGGCAGCGTGCGGATACCGGCTGCCCTGTGTGGAATTGTCGGTTTGAAGCCCACGTACGGTAGGGTGAGCCGGGCCGGACTCACACCGCTGTCGTGGTGCCTGGACCATCCAGGCCCGATGGTGCGCACAGTCGAGGACGCAGCGCTGGCGATGAACGTTATTGCGGGTCGCGACCCTCGTGATCCGGCAACGGCCGACGTTCCTGTCCCCGATTACACCCGGGCCCTCACCGGAGACGTGCGCGGACTGAAAATCGGCGTCGTGCGTGAATATTTCGAGACGGAGATAGACCCGGGCGTTGCGGAGTTGGCCCAACGCGCCATCGCCGATCTGGGTGAGATGGGCGCTGAGATCATCGACGTTTCCCTGCCCTTGTACGAGTATGCCCAGCCCATCAGCAACGCCATCCTGAGTTCCGAGGCGACGGCAGCCCATCGCGACCTGGTTTTGCGAGATGGAGATAAGCTATATCCACAGGTTCGGGACCGTCTCGAGGAGGGGCTATTCATCTCGGCGGCGGAATACCTGCGCGCCCAACAGGCCAGGCAGGTCTTCTGCGCCCAGGTTGATGGACTGCTGCAGCAGGTCGACCTGCTCGCTGGGCCCGTCGAACCGGTAACCGCTCCTGTACTTTTGGAGCGTCGGATCGACGTCGGGGGAGAGTCGCTGCCGGCCGTGCCTTTGCTGACCAAGTATACCCGCGTGTATAACATCACCGGTTCCCCGGCCGTTTCAGTCCCCTGTGGTTTTGCGGACGACGGGCTGCCGGTAGGACTCCACCTGGCCGGCCGCAATTTCGATGAAATGACAGTGATTCAGGCCGCCTATGCCTACCAGCAGGCTCACGATTGGCACACCAGGCGTCCGCCGCTGTAAAGGGCAGGCCGACCCGATCATTTGCACGGATATTTGGGACGTGGCAGCTATCAACGCCGTTACATTCGATCTCTGGCAGACTCTGATTCTGGACAACCGGGAGCTGGGTCTGCAGCGTGCACAGGCACGTCTGGACGGCGCCCGTGAAACGTTGATGGCGCACGGAATCGACCGCGAACCCGACCACATTCGGGAGGCGTACCGGGCGTGCTACCGGGCGTGCCGTGCGGTACGCAACGAAAACAAGGACGTGAGTTTCCGGCGGCAGGTGGAGATATTCATCGACCTGATCGACGAGGATCTTTCGAAGCGCCTGCCGGAGTCCGCGATCGCCGACATTGAGCGCAGCTACGCCGATTCTTTCTTTGACTATCCCCCCCGGTTCCACGACGCAACCAAGGAAACGCTGCAAAGCGTGAAAGCCATGGGGTTGGGAGTAGGACTGATTTCCAACACAGGTATGACCCCCGGATATACTTTCCGCGAGTTTCTGCGGCGGCATGAACTGCTGCAGTTTTTCGACGTCCTGACCTTTTCCGACGAGGTGCTGCTCGCCAAGCCTTCCGATGAAATATTCCTGATGACGGTAAATTCCCTCGCGACCAGCCCCCGCGCAACGATACACGTCGGTGACCACGTCACCAACGACATCGTCGGCGCCAACCGCGTGGGCATGAAGTCCATCTGGATTCGCGGATTCTATGAACCGGAGGACCCCGACGATCCGGACTCCCAGGCGGACATCGCGGTGGACGACCTGTCAGGCGTTTCCGGAGCGGTCCGTCAACTCACCGGGCGCTAATTCAGCGTTGCTCGACCGAGCCCACAACAAGGAGGCCACCCTTGTTTGAGGAATTGAGCGGTGGTCCGCTGCCCAACGGACGCTACCCTGACATCACGCTGGCTATATTCCCGCATCTTCGGGAGTTTCTGGTGGTCGACACTCGTGGCGAAACAGCGGACGTCACGGTGCTGTCCACCGACGCGGTATTCAACGACGAGTATTACCGCGCCGTGGAGAGCGAGTTCGGCAGCATGCTCAGGGAAGGCGGCGATCGCCCGTTTCTCCACTTGATGCACCTGCCCGGCCAGTTGGACGATATTTTGCGCGGAGTCGCCATGAATTTCATCCTCGACCACCTGGGCGTGGATTTCCACGACGACGACAACCTTCCTGAGGTCGTGGTTTTTGTGATCTCGGGTCCGACCCTTGCCATCCCGCAGGAACAGGTGGTCGCCGGGTTCACGGAAATGCTGTCCCAACGCCTGACCAGCGGGGAAACGGAGCGGTGGTCTGCGAAGCTGGGCGAATTGATCCAACTTGAGACCCAGGCGTTCCCCGCGACCAACGAGGTCCTGGGCGAAACCATGACCGACGAATCCCTCGACCCATATTACATCTGGCAAAACCGGAATTAGGAACTTGATCGATCATGGAACGAATTGCCCTCACTTTCAGCAGCCGGGACAACAACGACGATTCCGACCTTATCGCCGTGGCCCAGGCCGCCGATCGGCTGGGATATGATTCGTTCTGGACCGGCGAGTCCTGGGGACGCGACGCTTTTACAGTGCTGACCATGCTGGCGTGCAATACCGAGCGCATCAAGCTCGGCACCGGGATAGTTACGGTGTACAGCCGGACCCCCGGATTGATCGCCCAGAGCATAGCGTCGCTAGACTGCATCTCCGGCGGTCGCGCCATCCTGGGGCTGGGTACCAGCGGCCGCATCGTGATTCAAGACTGGCATGGGGTCAAATTCGACTATCCGGTGTCGCGTACTCGGGAGTACATCGAGATCGTGCGCATGGCGCTCGCCGGAGGGCGCGTCAATTACGACGGCCGTTTTTACCAATTGCAGCGATTCCGCATGGGGGTTCAACCGGTGCAGGATGTTATTCCCATATACGTCGCATCGTTGGGTAAGCGGAACCTGGAACTCACGGGCGAGCTGGCTGACGGTTGGCTGCCAATCTGGACGCACCGGGAAAAACTCCCTGAGATTAAGGGTCCGCTGCTGGCGCGCTTGCGGGAATCGGGCCGCGACGACGGCGACATGACCACCGCACCCCAAATCCTGAGTTGCGCCTCCAACAATGAGGAAACGGTTGGAAACGCGATCCGACAGGCGCGGGCGCACATGGCCTTTTACATCGGCGGAATGGGCACTTACTACTACGACCTGTTCTGTCGCTACGGCTATCAAGCAGAAGGCGACGCGGTGCGGCGCTCATGGGCCGAAGGAGACCGCGGAGCGGCGGCGCAGGCTATCACGGATGAGATGGTCGATAGCATCACCGCCATTGGAACACCCAACGATTGCCGTGAGAAAATGAACCGCTTCCGCTCCAACGGCGTCGACATGCCTATCGTGGCCTTCCCCCACGGAACCGAGCGGGACACCATGCTGGGCACTCTGGAAGCCCTGGCGCCATCGAACCCGTAAGCCGAGTTCCGCAAAGCCCAGTTGCGCAAGGCCCAATTTTGAAAATCGGACTGATATCAGACACGCATTCCGCGGGCAGCGGTTGGGATCTGCCGTTGCCGGTCCTGGGGGCCTTGGACGGCTGTGAGTTGTTGCTCCATTGCGGCGACCTGGAATGTATCGGCGTGCTGGACTGTCTGGAGCAGGTCGCTCCGGTGCTGGCGGTCCGAGGCTACGAGGATCCGCGGGAGCCTGGTGACCGCCTTGCCGACACCACCCGTGTGGTTGAAGTGTCCGGCGTAAAAATCGGCATGGTCCACGACATCCAATGGCCGGCCCCGCCTATACCCACCACGTCCGATGGCGCCGGCCTCGTCTATCCTGAGTCCGGATTGAATGCCATCCTCAAGCGCAAGTTTGGCGAGATGGTGGACGTGGTGGCCTTCGGCGACACGCACGAGGAATTAGTGGAGTGGCGGGACGATGTGCTGTTCGTCAACCCCGGCAGTCCCACGTATCCGGGCCGCAGGCATCGAACCGGTTCCCTGGGCACCGTGGCGCTGTTGGAGGTCAACGAAGGCCACGTCTCAGCCCAAATCGTTGACATAGAGAACATCGCCATAACAGGCGTGGACACTAGTCCGGCCGATTGACACCCGGCCGTTGTTGTGCTAATTTCGGAACGTTTGTCGGAATTTGTTGCCGAAAACGGAGAGGAATGTATGGAATCAATCATCGTAGCCTTGGTCGCAGGGGGCATTGCGCTGGCTTTTGCTGCGTTTATGGCTTGGCGGGTCATCGGGGCTGACGCAGGTAACGCGCGCATGACCGAGATCGGCGATGCCATTCGCGCCGGGGCATCGGCGTTTCTCCGCCGCGAATACATGTCGTTGCTGCCCTTCGTGATCGTGGTAACCATAGTCCTGGCGGTTTTGGACTACACCGTATTCAGGCATAACCTCGGTGTTCCCGCCACTGCCATCTCGTACTTGGTGGGCACAATCTGCTCCGGATTGGCCGGCTTCGTCGGGATGAACGTTGCCGTTCGCGCCAACGTCCGCACCGCCGCTGCGGCGATGCGGGGCCTGAATCCGGCTCTGCGTGTGGCGTTTTCCAGCGGAACCGTCATGGGCGTGACGGTGGTGGGTATCGGCCTTCTGGGAGTGACCATCCTTTATGTCATCTTCCGGGACATCAGCGCAGTTGCCGGCTTTGGTTTCGGCGCCAGCTCCATCGCGCTGTTCGCCCGCGTGGGCGGTGGCATTTTCACCAAGGCCGCCGACGTTGGCTCCGACCTGGTGGGAAAGGTTGAGGCAGGCATCCCCGAAGACGACCCGCGCAATCCTGGCGTCATCGCCGACAACGTTGGCGACAACGTCGGCGACGTGGCCGGAATGGGAGCCGACCTGTTTGAGTCCTACGTTGGCAGCATCATCTCCGCCGTGGCCCTTTCGGCGGCGGCCGTGGCCCTTGCTACCGGTGGCGCCGGGTTCAACTTCACCGATTCTCAGGCCGTGTTCCCCATGTTGCTGGCCGGGGCCGGCATTGTTGCCGCCATCCTGGGCACGTTCGTGGTCCGCAGTGGTGAGCAGGCCGATTTCGAGCGTCTCCTCTGGGCGTTGCGCTACGGAATTTTTGCGGCCGGCGGTTTGCTCATCATATTCGCCGCCGTGCTTACCATAGTCCTCCCTGGCGTCAGCTGGGCATGGTTTGGCTGCGTCGTGGCGGGACTCGTCGCCGGGACGATCATCGGTCTGGCCACCGAGTACTACACGTCATACAGCTACAAGCCGACCCAGCGCGTCTCCGAGTCCTCGCAGACCGGCGCCGCCACCGTCATCATCAGCGGAATCGCCACTGGCATGCTGAGCACGCTAATCCCCGTAATCTGCATATCCATCGCCATCCTGCTGGCTTACTGGTTCGCTGGATTCTACGGCGTCGCGCTCGCCGGTGTTGGCTTGCTGTCCACCTTGGGTATCACCCTCGCCACCGACGCCTACGGACCGGTTGCCGACAACGCCGGCGGTATCGCCGAGCAGGCCAATCTGGAGCCCCAGGTGCGCGAACGCACGGACGCGCTGGACGCTCTGGGCAACACCACCGCCGCTACGGGTAAGGGCTTCGCCATCGGTTCGGCCGCCCTTACCGCGCTGGCTCTGCTGGCCGCTTACTCGGTCAGCGCCAACCTCATCACCCTGGATCCCGACGGACGGTTGGCCGCAGGCGGCGTCGGAATCAACCTCCTGCAGCCGCAGATCCTGGTCGGCCTGGTGATCGGGGCAATGCTGCCGTTCATCTTCTCCGCATTGACCATGCAAGCCGTCGGCCGCGCCGCGCAGGGCATCGTCGACGAGGTGCGCCGGCAATTCCGTGAGATCCCCGGACTGATGGAAGGGAACGCCCAGCCCGACTCTGCCCGGTGCGTGGACATCAGCACCCGCGGCGCCTTGCGCGAGATGATCTTGCCCGGCGTAATGGCTGTAATCGCACCCATCGCCACCGGCTTCATCCTGGGTGAAGCCGCACTGGGCGGCCTGCTGATCGGATCGGTTTCGGCCGGTTTCATGCTGGCGATCATGATGGCGTCCGCCGGCGGCACCTGGGACAACGCCAAAAAGTACGTTGAACTGGGCAACTACGGCGGCAAGGGTTCCGACGCCCACAAGGCCGCCGTCGAAGGCGATGTGGTCGGCGACCCGTTCAAGGACACGTCCGGCCCCAGCCTGAACATCCTGCTCAAGCTGATGGCCATCGTGTCGCTGGTGTTCGCCCCCGCGTTCGTCGCCGTCCAGCCGTTGATCAACCTGTAAGGATTCCGCGTACGCCGGATCGTCGTAGGGGCGGGTTTGAAACCCGCCCCTGCTCATTGGCTGTGGTAAATTGTCCGCCACATTATTCAGAGGAATTGACGTGATGACTACCAGCAACGGCGGTTTGTTCGATTTGAACGGGCGTGTCGCCCTCATCACCGGAGGCAACGGAGGATTGGGCCTGGGTATGGCCCTTGGCCTCGCGAACGCTGGCGCCGATATAGCGATCGCGGCCCGCAATGCCGAAAAGAACGTCGCCGCCGTCTCCGAGATCGAAGCCACCGGGCGTCGCGCAATCGCCATCCCCACCGATGTGACCAGCGAGTCTGACATCGACGACATGGTATCCCGGGCGATCGCGCATTTCGGCCACGTGGACATCCTCATCAACAACGCCGGCGCAACGGTCCGGAAACCACCCAAGGACATTACCGCCGCCGAGTGGGATAACGTCCTGGACGTCAATCTTCGGGCGGCCTTCCTGTCGTGCAAGGCTGTCTATCCCCAATTCAAACGCCAGGGCGGCGGTAAAATCATCAGCATCGGCAGCATGTACAGCATATTTGGAGGCGGAGGCAGCGGCGTACCCTACTCTTCCAGCAAGGGCGGCATCGTGCAGCTTTCCAAGAGCTTCGCCGTTGCCTGGGCCGGCGACAACGTCCAGTCCAATGCCATCCTGCCCGGCTGGTTCATGACCGAACTTACCCAGGCCATACCCGAGACACAGCCCGAACGCTATGACCTCATCAACCGGCGCATCCCGATGGGTCGTTGGGGCGAGGCCAGCGAACTACAGGGCGCCGCCGTATTCCTGGCCAGCCGCGCGTCAGATTATGTCACCGGAGCGGTGATCGCGGTCGACGGGGGCTTCGCGGTATCCTGATGGCAGGTGCGACGGAGACTGCGGTCGCGTAGGGGCGGACAATCATTCGCACCTGCGTTCATTGGATGTATGACGTCCGTCTAAAGCTGCTCCAACGCCTGCCGCGACAGCATCATCTTCACGGGGCTGATCGGACGGAAAGTTCGCGACACCCGCACGTCCCCGGCCAGGCTGCAAAGAGTATAGGCGTCATAGGGCTCCATCCCCTTTTCGGTGATCAGGAAATCCACCATATCCCGGACCGCCTGCTTCATCGCGGGACCAAGGTCCTCACCGTGGGACAGCACCACGTAATGGTCAGGCGTGATCGCCCGCGGTCCGGCGATGTTCATGCCTTTCTCCACCGTCACCCGTATGTGGGTGTCCGCCGAACACTCGGCCCCGGTCCCGGCGACCGCGCCGTCTCCGACCACCGCGTGGCAGTCCCCCATCGCCAATAGCGCTCCGGGCACATACACCGGCAGGTACAGCACGCTGCCTTCCACCAGTTCCTTCATGTCGATGTCGCCGCCGTAGGGCCCGCTGTCGCTGGCGGTTTCCTGCGGATAGGTCGGCGTGGTCGCCACCAGGCCCATGGACGGGCACAGCGGCAGGCGCACTCCGGTGGGCAGCACCAGTTCGTCACCGTCGATGCTCATCACGGTGGGATATCCCTCGGTGAATTCGGCCTCCAGGAACCCGCGCCCGGGCATAACCATGTGCGCGGGGTCTTCCTTGGGGGTGATGCTGACGAACTCGATTCGCAGGGCATCGCCCGGCTCCGCGCCGTTCACATAGATCGGGCCAGTGGCGGGTCCCTTGAGCGATTTTTCCTGCAGGACGCCCGGCTCCCTGATGCCCTCGAAGGCGTCCCAGGTCTCGACCATCAGGTCTTCCCCGTCGTCAATGGTGACCGCCGGCTCGTTCTCCGGTCGCAGTACGTAAATGCGCTTTTCGCGACTCAAGGTTTTCATGTCCAGCCCTCCTGGATCAATCGTCGGCTGCCAATGGAAGCGACCTGGCTGTGTCGGATTGCATTGGCATGTGAGCCTGGGAAACATTGACGCGCGTCTCGCCCACCGGGTCCAAATCCACCACGTTCACCGCCACCTCATTGCGCGATCCCGCTGCGCCCATGGGTGAGCCCGAATAATACGCGGTAACGCCATCCTGCGACACGTCCTCGAATCTTTCCCAGTGTCCCAGCGCCATGTAGTCGCAAGCCGCCGCCGCAATCTCGTAAGGGTGGATCGGCGACGACCGTTCCTCTGTGTCGTCCGGGAAATGAAAGTGTCCGTGTGCCATCGCGACCAGCCACCGTCCGTTCCGCTCCGTCGGTATCCCTGCCAGTGGTCGGAACGACGGCGTGTGGCTGTCCATCGCGCGACCCCAGATGTCCAGCGTCAGATGGGGTAGCGACAACCTTTGGCCATGTGTGCCATTGATGATGTGCAGATTCGCCGGGGCGGCGTCGAAAGGACTTCGCCGGTACAACGTCGCCGAATCATACAGATCGTGATTACCCGGAAGTATCACCACCGGCACGACAGCTCGTGCCATCTCCCCGATGAAAAAATTCAGCACGTCGTCCGAGATTCGGGCATTGTCAAACACATCGCCCGCGATCAGCAGGGCGTCCGCGTTCAACGCGTGAACCCCGCCAACCACGGCCGACAAGGCTTTTTGGGCCGCGGCTGGGTCCCAGTCATCGCCGAGATGCGTGTCAGATGTGTGAACGATGCGTATTTTGCGGCGGGTCATGGTCTCTCGAATAGAGCAGCGGGCTGTGGCACTCCGTCGCTGACTTGATTCCGGATCGCGTCCAACAACGCGGGCAGATTCCAGCCCTTGGCCGCCGATACAAAGACCCGTCCGTTCACCGCCGGGCTGTCGGCCCCGGCTATGGATGAGAGGTCCATCTGATCGAACGATTCAACATCGGTTGGATCATCGGTCAGCAAGTCCATCTTGTTTATGACCAGCAGCCGGGGTTTTCCACCGAGGTCCAGGTCGCTCAGGGTGCGCTCGACCACTTCGGCTTGTTCCGGGGCCTTGGGATGTGTGATATCGATGACGTGAAGCAGCAGGTCCGCCTCCGCGAGTTCCGCCAGGGTCGCCCGGAAGGCCGCCACAACCGTCGGTGACAATTTCTGGATAAAACCAACCGTATCGCTGAGCAGCAGGTCATCGCCTTCGGATAACCTCAGGCGGCGTGTCACGGGATCCAAGGTATTGAACAGCTGGTCCTCGGCCGGGACGCCGGCGTTGCACAGGGCGTTGAACAACGTACTTTTCCCTGCGTTGGTGTATCCAACCAGGGTCGCCATTGGGGTCGCCGAGCGACGACGGCGTTCCAGATATTGGCTACGCCGTTGGCGAACGCTCTCCAGCTCCGATTCAATCTTCTGGATCCGACGTCGGATCAACCGCCGGTCGGTTTCCAGTTGGGTTTCGCCCGGCCCTCGGGTCCCTATTCCACCGCCAAGGCGCTCCAGGTGCGACCACTGTCCGATCAGGCGCGGCAGCAAGTATTGGTGTTGCGCCAACTCGACCTGCATCTGACCTTCACGAGTGCGGGCATGACGCCCGAACACATCCAGGATCAGTGCGGTGCGGTCGATCACCTTTACCTGCAACTCAGATTCCAGGTTGCGCTGTTGGGTCGGGGTCAACTCGTCGTCGCATATGACTACGTCCGGCCGTTCCTCGGCAAGCACGTCCTGGAGTTCGCGGAGCTTGCCCTTGCCGAGATAGGTGGGCGTGATCTTGTCCGCCCGCTGCGAAACGGTCGCGACAACCTCTGCGCCGGCCGAGCGGGTCAGGTAATCCAGTTCCACCAGCGTATCCTGCAGCCCCCACAACTGTTCGCCCCGCTTTTTCGCCTCAACGGCTACCAGGACCGCCCGCTCCGTTTGCGGGCCGGTGGGTCTGGGTGCGCGGGACTTGGGCATAGGCGGTTACAACTCGCTTGCAGGTCGGAAGATCAGGAACGGGGTGCGGGTATGGTCCAGTTTTCCAGGCGCTGGCAGCCCGTTTCCACCCTTTCGTCGGGCGTCGTCAGGGAAAGGCGAATGTATCCCTCACCGTACTGACCGTAAGACGATCCCGGAGTCACCACGATGTCGATTTCCTCAAGCAGCCGGGCGGCGAAGTCCGCCGAGGTGTATCCCTCCGGTACCGGCGCCCAGATGTAAAGGCTCGCGCGCGGTGTCTCAACCTTGAGCCCCATCTTTGTCAACGCTTGCAGAACTCGGTCTCGTCTCCATTGATAGATGGCAATGTTGTCGTCGATGCAGTCCTGGGGGCCGGTGAGGGCTTCCATGGACATTTCCTGGATCGCCTGGGGGATCCCCGAGTCCAGGTTCGCCTTGATTTGGAACAGGGCCTTGATCATGTCCGCGTTGCCAACGGCCATGCCCATGCGCCAGCCCGTCATGTTATAGGTCTTGGACAGCGAGTGAAATTCGATCCCGACATCTTTTGCGCCGTCGATCTGCATCATGCTGCCGGCACGGTAACCGTCGTACCCCACCTCAGAGTACGCGGCGTCGTGCAGCATGGCAATGTCGTGCTCGCGGCAGTAACGGAGCGCCGACTCCAGGTCCTCCTGCGACGCTACGGCGCTCGTCGGATTGTTCGGGTAGTTGAGCCACATTACCTTGGCCTGTCTCGCCACGTCCTCCGGAATGGCATCCAACTCGGGCAGCCAACCGTTCCGTTCGTAGAGCGGCATCACATGGCTCTCCGCGCCCGCGAACATCGTTCCCACCGAATACACCGGATAGGCAGGATCCGGCACCAGCGCGATGTCACCGGGATCCAGGAAGCAGAAAGCGGCGTGGCCGATCCCTTCCTTGGCCCCGATCAACGGCAACACCTCAGTATCCGGATCAAGGTTAACGTCGAACCGCTGCTTGTACCAGTGAGCGATGGCCCGCCGCATTTCCGGCAATCCGTCCGTCTCCGGATACCGGTGGTTTGGTGGGTCCTGCGACGCAGTCAAAAGACGGTCGATGATGGGCTGCGGCGTCGGAATGTCTGGGTCGCCGATTCCGAATGTAACCACGTCCGCGCCGGCTGCGCGCTTTTCCGCGATTATGCGTGAGATTTCTACGAACGGGTATGGCGCGAGTTTTCCGAGTCGTTCGGATAGGCTGGGCATGTTGCTCCTGTCAAATTTTGCTTGGTCACGGTCGAGTTTGGTGTTCGGAGCGCGCCGCTACACGGCGACCGCGTCCTCCGGTTGGAACGTCATCTGCCTTTCCAGCGTCAGCCAATTGAATTCGTCGATAAACTTGGCGAGGCTGAATGCAGGTTTGATTCCGAGGTCTGACGATAAAGTTCCTGCCGGGTCCTCGATACCATGCTGGGAGCGGGCGTCGGCGGCTACCGAGAGCGCGGCCATCCGCATGATAGTGAGGAACTGCGAGTAAGTCGCTCCCGTCGGGCGGTCATCCGGGAAATATGCATCGCGAATCCCTGCGCCCCAGGACACGAACAGCTGCGGGTTCAGCGCGGTCAGGATCGCCGAGGCGGCGGTCGGCCCAACGCCGTCGGCCTCCATCAGCGCATCGTACGCTCGCTCAATCACGTCCAACGTGGAGCACCGCAGGTCATTGAACTCCAACGCCGAGGCCGACAACGGCTCCAGGTAGGGCGTGGCGGCTGCGACTGCGGAGGCTATCCCTTGTGTCTTGTCCTGAGAGATGCGGCAGCCCCACTGGTTCACGTATCGCAGCAGCATTGCCCAGTCCGCATCGGGCCCGCCTGACTGCAATCCGGCACGGAAGTCGGTATCTCGCGCCGCGATGCTGACGGAATCGTCAACCAGCCCTCGAAACGCGCTGGCGGACCATCGCAGATGGTCGTACGTGGTTGGTCCGGTAACGTAGTCGCTCATTCTGTCCACACTCCACTGAATACCTCGGCGGCCGGTCCTTCGAGGAAGACTTCGCCCGAGCCGTCCCAATCGATGTTGAGTGTTCCGCCGGGAAGGTTTACTTTCACCTGATCGCCGGTATGTCCCAACAGCCGGGACGCGACCCCGATAGCGCATGCTCCGGTGCCGCACGCCATGGTCTCGCCTGATCCCCGTTCCCACACCCGCGCATCCAGTTGGCCGTCGTCTCGTATGTTAACGATCTCAAAGTTCACTCGGTCCGGGAAGATGGGATGCCTCTCCACCAGGGGGCCGATGTTGTGCAAAGGGAACTCTTCCACCGGTTGATCGATAAACGTCACCGCATGCGGGTTCCCCATTGATACGAATGTCAGGAACAGCCTGAAGTCTCCCGGGTGAATGGCGTAATTAACGATTGGCCCATCCTGGCTGCTGATGGCCGGATCCAGGGCCACTGGGATCTCCGACGGCGAGAACTGCGGCAGCCCCATGCTCACCCGGGCGGCGTCCACTGTGCTGCCCGTATAGTGGGGGACTATCGTCCGCACGCCGGACATCGTATCGACGGTAACCTGTTCGGCGCCGGCGGAGACGATCCCCCGCTCGATGGCGTACTTGGCGAAGCACCTGATACCGTTGCCACACATTGCCCCCTCGGAACCATCCGAGTTGAACATTCGCATCCTGAGGTCTGCCACGTCGGAGTTCATCACCAGGATCAGACCGTCTCCTCCCACGCCGAAATGGCGGTCGCTGATCGCGCGCGACAGGCTTTCCCAGTCTCGATCCGGCATAGCGCGCGCATCGATGTACACGTAGTCGTTGCCGGCGCCGTGCATTTTGGTGAATTCCATCCTCGATCTCCTGCGGCCGCTCGGCGCTTGTCCAGTGGTGCGGAATTGTATCACACAGCGTTCAGCGCGCGAGGAAATCCCCAATCTGCTCGCACGCCTCGGCAACCGGTAACTCGTGCGTCGCGTCCAGCCATTTGATCCGCTCGTCCCCGGTTTTGAACCACGTGTATTGCCGTCGCACCAACCGGTGCGTCTGAGTCTTTGCCCGCTGAATAGCCACCTCTAGAGTCATCTTACCGGCAAAGTAATCGCCCAGTTGGGAATATCCGACGCCGGACAACGGCCCTTGGCCAAGTGAGTAACCCTCAGCCGCCAGCCTGCGCGCCTCCTGCAGCAACCCGTCGGCCATCATCCGGTCAAATCGGGCATCGATCCTGTCGTAAAGGGTCTTGCGGTCCGCTGTTAGGCCCAGGATTAGAGCACCGTAAGGCGGTTCGGGACTGCGTTCCCTCGCGGGTGTCGCTCGTCCCAGTGTGTGGACAATCTCCAGGGCGCGGATTACTCGACGTGTGTTGTGTCGGTCGACCGCGTTGGCCCGATCAGGGTCCAGTGCGTTTAGCTCCCGCCACAATTCGCCGGTGCCCTCAGTCGCTGCCCGCTCTTCGAGCTGAGCCCTGTACTGGGGATCAGGGCTCACCCGCGGAACTTTCCATCCCTCAATCAAAGCCCAAACGTATTGTCCACTCCCGCCGCAAATGATGGGCAGCTTGCCCCCCGCTGTAATGCCTGAGATGCACCTTCGAGCCAGGGGCAGGTATTCGCCAAGACTGAGCGATTCGTCCGGCGCGCGGAAGTCAATGAGGTGATGCAGTGCGGCCTCTTGTTCGGACGCGGTCGGCTTGGCGGTGCCGATGTCCATCCCGACGTACACCTGCCGACTGTCGGCGTTGACGATCTCGCCGTCGAAACGTTGGGACAACGTGACCGCCAATGCGGTTTTTCCAACCGCCGTAGGGCCGACCACTGCTATCAAGCGCGGACGCGCCGACATGGACGAATCCTGGAGGGTCGTCTAACCGGATGCCGCGAAGGCCGCAACCACGGACAGGAACGAATCCGCGTCCAGGCTGGCGCCGCCGACCAGGGCGCCGTCAATACTGCCAATCGTAGCGAACTCTGCCGCGTTTGCAGGGTTCACGCTCCCCCCGTAAAGCAGCGGCGTGTCCGATGCCGTCTCCTGACCCAGCGTCGCGCCAATTGTGGAATAAATTGCCCCGCGCATCACCTGGTCCGCGATCTCGGGAGTGGCGGCGCGACCCGTCCCAATCGCCCAAACCGGTTCGTACGCAATCGCCAGCTTGCCAGACGCCGACTCCGGGTCGATTTCCGCCAGCGCGCCCACTACTTGGCGCCTGATCACTTCCGTGGCCTGACCCGATTCGCGTTCGTCCAGCGTCTCGCCGACGCATATGATGGGCCGCAGGCCGTGGCGCAGCGCGGCTGCAGCCTTGCGCCCAACCGATTCGTCCGTCTCTCCGAAGAACTGCCGTCTCTCCGAATGGCCAATGATCACGTACTCGCACACCCCGACCAGCATGGGAGGAGCGACCTCTCCCGTGAACGCCCCACTATCGTCGGCGTGCATGTTCTGCGCCGCCACCGAAATTCCGGTGCCGGAAACGGCATCACGAACCGCGAGCAACGACACGAACGGCGGACCCACCACGATTTCAACGCCTCTCAATCCTGACGAACCGTGAGCGATATTGGCCGCCAGGGCGATTCCCGAAGCAACGTCGGTATTCATCTTCCAGTTGCCGGCCACGATTTTGCGCGTTGATGGCATCAGGGAAACCTCGCGGGCGATGGGCGCCGTTTACGGCCCGAACTTGGCCAGCTTGCCCGAGTGTGACAGCGCCAACAGCATGATTGTCTCGGCAGGGATTCGGCCCAGCGAGCCCTGGGCGCACGCTCGTTCGTTGAATCCGTTCACGCCTTCACCCAGCGTCAACTTGGAGTGCAGCATGAACGGCACCGGGTGCCAGCTGTGAGCCGCCATGATCGCCG
>JAJDXU010000380.1 GCA_022823105.1 Dehalococcoidia bacterium | reverse complement strand
CACATGCTCGGCCACGAATATGGTTCGGAAATGGCCGCCCGCGGCGTGCCCCTGACCAACAGCGTCCAGGCATTCCTGTTTTTCCGCCAGGCGGTGGTGGAGTCCGTCCAGCCCGACCAGTTGCAGCAGGTCGTCGAAATCTCCGACCAGGTGCTCCTCGGGCTCGTGGACGCATACAACACCCGCCTGACCCTGATCAACCAAAACGCCGGCCCACCGGCGCAAACCACGGCCACCGTAGGGGAAAACCGATGACTACCGAAACCATGGACATCACCGACCGCAAAATCCTGAACGTCATCCAGAGTAATTTCCCGGTCGTTGAGGAGCCATACCGAGCTATCGCCGAGGATCTGGGCATCGCCGAAGATGACCTGCTTGCCCGCCTCGCCGAGTTGAAACGGCAGAACGTGGTCCGTCAGATCAGCGCGATCTTCGACACCCGTCGGCTGGGCTACAAGACCACCCTGGTCGCGTTCGCCTACGGCGATGGCGATCTGCACGACGGCGCGATCTTCATCAACCGCCACCCGGGCGTCAGCCACAACTACGCCCGCGAGGGCTCCTACTACAACCTCTGGTTCACCCTCGCCGTCCCGCCGGACGGCGACCTCCAGGAAACCGTCGAGTGGATGGCCCAGAAGACCCGCGCCATCGAATTCCGCATCATGCCCACCATCCGGTTCTTCAAGATCGGCGTCAACTTCGACATGGTCAAGCGCCGCAGCGACGCCTACAACTACAACCCCGATGGCATCGGCCAGTCCCGCACCCCCGCCGCCGACTGGAACCAGGCCCAGGAAATCACCGAGTGGGACAAGCAGGTGATTCGTGAGGCCCAGGAGGACCTGCCGCTCGTCTCCCGACCATTCGACCCCATGGCCGAGCGGTTGGGCCTCACTACCCAGGAACTGTTCGACCAACTGGCCGTGTACCAGGAGCGCAAGCTCATGCGCCGCTACAGCGCCGTCCTCTACCACCGCCGCTCCGGGTTCCGCGCCAATGCCATGATCGTCTGGAAGGTGCCGCCGGAGCGCTCCGAGGAAGTCGGCATGATCATGGCCGAGAATTCGGCCGTGACCCACTGTTACGAACGGCCCACTTTCCCCGATTGGCAGTACAGCCACTTCACCATGGTCCACGCTCCCACCCGCGACGAATGTGAGGAGATCGGCCGCGACATCGCCCAGGCCACCGGCATCACCGACAACCTCCTCCTCTACAGCACCCGCGAGTACAAGAAGACCCGCGTTCGCTACTTCGTCGAGGGCTACGAGCGGTTCTGGGATACGGCGGAAGAAGCCGAAGCTATGGCGGAGGCCCTCGTCTAGCCATGCCTGAATACTACCCCGTTTACCTCAATCTCGCCGGTAAGCGCTGCGTCATCCTCGGCGGTGGGACCATCGCCCAGGGCAAGATTGCTGCGCTGCGCGACGCGGGCGCGAAAATCACCGTCATCAGTCCCCAGGCCACCACCGGCATCATGCGGGCCGCCGAACGGGGCGACATAACATTCAAGCAGCGCGCATACCGGGACGGCGACCTGGACGGCGCGTTCATCGCCGTCGCCGCCACCAACGTCTGGCACGTCAACCGCCAGATCTACGAGGAAGCCGAGCAACGCGGCGTCCTCCTCAATGTCGTCGACGACCCGGACCAGTGTACTTTCATCGCCCCGTCCATAGTACGCCGAGACCCCATCACCCTCGCCGTCTCCACTGGCGGCGCCAGCCCGGCCCTGGCCAGGAAACTTCGCGAGACCCTGGCCGACGCGCCCGCCCTGAAGTGGGCCGACCTGGCCGGCGCCTTGGGTCGCGCCCGGCGCGTCATCAAGGAAAAACGCACCGTCATCGACCCCACCCGGTGGCAATGCGTCATCACCGAGGACCTGCTGCAAATGGTTCAGGCCGGCGATGAGGATCAGGCCGTCGATGTCATCCTGTCCCAATTGCAGGACGATACGATCCCCGAAATGTGCGCCGACTTGACCACGTGCCGGGCCGGGGGTTGCGCCAAGCGGGCCGCTTTGCGCGCGGCGGAGGCCGTCAATTGAGCCTGCTCGTCCTCGGCCTTGACCACCGTACCGCTCCGCTGGACCTCCGCGAGCGTCTCAGCGTCGAGCGCGATCAGCTGCCCGGTGCCCTCAGTCAGCTCTCCGAATACGTGCCCCAGTCGGCGATCCTCTCCACCTGCAACCGCACCGAGATCTACGTCTACGACCCGGATGACATCGGATTGGTGGGCCGCGTCGGCGACTTCATGATCGGGTACTCCGGCGTGCCCGGCCCCGAACTTGAGCGCCACGTCTACCAACTCTGGGAAACCGCCTGTGTCTCCCACCTGTTCCGCGTAGCCGGCGGCCTCGAATCCATGATCGTCGGCGAGCGCCAGATCCTCGGCCAGGTCCGCGCCGCATTCAGCGCCGCCAGCGAAGGCGGGTACACCGGCAGCCCGCTCACCCGCGTGTTTCACTCCGCCTTGCGAGCCGGCCGTCGTGTGCATCGGGAAACCGGCATTGGCCAGCATTCCCGGTCCGTCAGTCGCGCCGCCGTTCAGTTGGCCCGCGGCATGTTCGACCTCCTGGACGACCGCCGCGCCCTCGTCATCGGCGCCGGAGACGCCGGACGCATGGTCGCCCGAGCCTTGGCCGACGCCGGAGTCCGCCAAATTACGGTGACCAACCGCACCCATTGGCGCGCCGAAGAATTGGCGCAGGACCTCGGCGGTGTCGCCGCGCCTTTCGAAGACCTGCCCAACGCACTGGCCGCAGCGGACCTGGTGATCAGCAGCACCGGGTCCCCCGGATACGTCGTGGACGCCTCCATGTTGACTGCCGCCCGACGCGGCCGCGCCGAGCCCATCCTGATGATCGACATTGCCGTGCCCAGGGACATCAACCCCGACGTCGCCGACCTGGATCATGTCCGGCTCTTCGATATCGACGCCTTGGGTCAGGCCGCGGAGATCAACCTCGATGTCATGGAAGGCGAAATTCTGCGCGCGACCCATGTCGTCGATGCCGAACTGGAGCGGTTCGTTGAATGGTGGAACTCCTCCGACACCATGGAACTCGCCGTCTCCATGCGTCGGCGAGCCGAAGCCCTGCGGCGACAGGAAGTGGCCCGCACTCTGAAATTGCTTGGCGCTGAACCTGACGGCGAGATTGCCGACCGCCTGGATGCCATGACCAACGCCCTCGTAAAGAAATTGCTCCATCAACCCACCGTCGAGTTGCGTGCCTCCGACGGCGCATCCATCCTTCCGGCCGCGCTCCGTATGTTCGGAGACGAGCCTGCTCGCGGGAAACGCCGTGGCCGTCGCTGAAGACGCCCGGCCCGTTGTGCGGGTGGGCACCCGCGGCAGCCGGCTTGCGCTGATCCAGACCGATCTCACCCTGGCCGCCTTGCGGGAAGCGCACCCCGGCTTGCAGTTCGAGATCGTAACCGTCACCACCCAGGGCGATGCCAACCAGGCCGCTCCCTTGGCCGGCATGGGCTTGGGCGTGTTCGTCAAGGAGATAGAACGCCGCCTGGAAATCGGCGACATCGACATGGCGGTCCACAGCCTCAAGGACATGCCCACCGTCCTGCCCGACGGAATGACAATCGGCGCCGTCCTTGAACGCGCCGATCCTCGCGACGTCCTCGTGTCTCATCTCGGGACTGTTTTGGACGAGCTTCCTCCCGGGACGCGCGTCGGAACTAGCAGCCCGCGCCGGGCCGCCCAAATCGCTGAAAAACGCCCCGATCTCGCGATAGTACCAATCCGTGGCAACGTGGACACCCGCCTTCGGAAAGCGGCCGGGGAGGAATGTGACGGCACCATCCTGGCCGCCGCCGGCCTGATCCGCATGGGCCTGGGATCCGTCATCACGGAATACCTGGCCCCCCAGGACTTCGTCCCGCCGCCCGGACAGGGCGCGATGGCCGTGGAAATCCGCGCCGACGATTCCTGGCTGTCCGAGATCATGTCCAGCATCGATCATGACATCACCAACGCCGCGGTGAGCGCCGAAAGGGCATTCCTTGAGGAGTTGGGCGGAGGCTGCCAGGTGCCGGTCGGGGCCTACGCCAGCGTCAATGGGTCGTCCGACAGCCTCCTCCTCAACGCATTCATCGGCGCTCCGGACGGTTCGCGGTCCTTCCGCGCCACCGCCCAAGGGCCGATCCAGTCTCCTGCCGACGCCGCCCGGGCCGCCTGGGAATCGTTACGCGACCAGGGCGCAGCCGCCCTGCTGACCGGCTGGCGAATGCCATCATGATTACGGGAACCGTCTATCTGGTCGGCGCCGGCCCTGGGGACCCCGGCCTGCTCACGCGCCGGGGCGAACGCTTGTTGGCCACAGCCGACCTCGTCGTCTATGACCGTCTGCTGGACCCGTCGTTGCTGGCGCTGGCTCCAAACGCCGAAACGGTTTTCGTCGGCAAGGAACGCGGACGTCAGGCGTTGCGCCAATCTGAAATCAACGACCTGCTGGTCGCCGAGGCCCAGGCCGGCAAAGCCGTAGTCAGGCTGAAGGGCGGCGATCCCTTCGTGTTCGGTCGGGGCGGCGAGGAAGCTCAGGCGTTGGCGGCTGCCGCCGTACCATTCGAGGTCGTACCCGGCGTGACCTCCGCCGTCGCCGCTCCTGCCTACGCCGGCATCCCGGTCACCCATCGCGGCGTGTCCACCTCCGTAACCATCGTCACCGGCAGCGAGGATCCCACCAAGGGCCGGACCAGCACCGACTGGGCCGCCTTGGCCAAAACCGGCGGCACGCTGGTCACCTTGATGGGCTGGGCCACCCTGCCCGGCATCGTCCAGACATTGCGCGAAAACGGCATGCCCGCGACCACTCCGGTTGCGCTGGTCCAATGGGGCACGTGGGCCCGTCAGCGCACGGTCACTGGCCAGCTTTCCAACATCGTGGACCTCGGCAAACAGTCCGGCATAACCGCTCCCGTAATCGTGGTGATCGGTGAGGTCGCCGGCCTCCGCGACGAGATCCGATGGTTCGACCGCCGGCCGTTGTGGGGCAAGCGTGTGCTCGTGACCCGCTCTCGCACCCAGGCATCGCGGCTGATCGAACTCCTGACCGGCCTCGGGGCCCAACCCGTGGAACTTCCTTCTATCGAAATCGGCCCGCTCGACGACTACGCCGAACTCGATCGAACCCTCAGGGAAACCTCCGGCGCGCCCGATCGCTGGGTGATATTCGCCAGCGTCAACTCCGTGGAATACGTTTGGCAACGCCTGCGCTCACTGGGTATGGACGCTCGTTATTTCGCCGGCGCCACCGTGGGATCCATTGGCCCTGCAACCGGCCGGGCGCTCCGGGAACGGGGCATAGAGCCGGATTTTGTCCCGCAGCGTTCGGTCTCCGAGGAAGTGATCGCCGAACTCTCCGGGCTGGAATGGGGCGGCAAGAGCGTCCTGCTCCCGGGTTCCGCCATCGGGCGCGACGCCTTGGCATCCGGCCTGGCCGGTTTGGGTGCCGACGTTCACAGGGTCGCCGCGTACAATAACCGCAGACCCACCGGAATAGAGGAACGCGCCACCGAAGCGTTCCGGAATGGAATAGATGTGGTAACGTTCACCAGTTCCTCGACCGTCCGCAACCTGCTGGACATATTGGGAAACGACCGCCGCTTACTCGATAACTGTCTCACGGCTTGCATCGGGCCGATCACCGCCGCCACCGCAACGGAACTCGGCTTGAAGGTCGACATTATCGCCACCGAGCACAACGTCGAAGGGTTGGCCGGTGCGCTCGTGGATTATTTCACCGGAGACGCCGCTCAGAACTCCGGCCAGCCAAATGGAGGGACGTCATGCTGAAACATCCGGACCTGCGTATGCGCCGCCTGCGCGAAAAGGCGCCCGTACGCGAAATGGTGCGGGAGACCCGCATCAGCGCCACCAATTTCATCTATCCCATGTTCGTCACCCACGGCGAAAATGTCCGTGAGGAGATCGAGCCGATGCCAGGCTGCTACCACACCTCGATCGACCGTCTCGGCGAAGAGATCGACGAGGTGGTGGAACTCGGCATCCCTTCGGTCCTCCTGTTCGGCCTACCGCCCGAAAAGGACGCTATCGGCACTGGCGCTTATGATCCCGAAGGTATAATCCAGGAAGCTACTCGCACCATCAAGGAGCGTGCGCCCGGCCTGATGGTGATCGGAGACGTGTGCTTGTGCGAGTACACCGACCACGGCCACTGCGGCGTCATCGACGGCGATCGCATCGACAACGATGCGACCCTTGAGCTGCTGGCCCGATCCGCGTTGACCCAGGTGCAGGCCGGAGCCGACATGGTCGCTCCGTCGTCCATGATGGATGGCCAGGTGCGCGCTATCCGCGAGACTCTGGACGCCCACGGCTACGAGGACACGCCCATCATGGGTTACGCCGCCAAGTACGCCTCGTCGTTCTACGGGCCGTTCCGCGTCGCCGCCGATTCCACGCCGCAGTTCGGCGACCGCCGCAGCTACCAGATGGATCCCGCCAACCGTCGCATGGCCATGCGCGAGATCGAGTCCGACATCGCCGAGGGCGCCGACATCGTGATGGTCAAGCCCGCTATGGCCTACATGGACGTCATCAAGGAAGCTCGGGAGCGCTACGACTATCCGCTGGCCGCCTACAACGTCAGCGGCGAATATTCAATGGTCAAGGCCGCCTCCCGCGCCGGCTGGATCGACGAACAGCCCGTCACAATGGAACTGCTCACCGCCATCCGCCGCGCCGGCGCCGACATCATCATTTCGTACCATGCCAAGGAAGTGGCCCGCTGGTTGCGGGGCGAGGGTTAATTCAGGGCAGGGGAGGGCCCAAAAACATGCAACAGACCAGGTCGCAACAACTATTCGAACAGGCGCAACGAGTGATCCCGGGTGGCGTGAACAGCCCGGTCAGATCTTTCCGCGCCGTGGAAGGCACGCCTCCGTTCATCGCTCGGGGCAACGGATCGCGCGTCCGGGACGTCGATGGCAACGAGTACATCGACTACCTGGGATCCTGGGGGCCGTTGGCGCTGGGCCATGCCCATCCCGCCGTCGTGGAAGCCGTCCAACGGGCAGCGGCGGATGGAACGTCCTTCGGCGCTCCCGTCGAGCAGGAAGTCCAGTTGGCGGAGATGATTTGCGCCGCGCTACCCTCGGTGGATTCCGTGCGTCTGGTCAACTCCGGCACCGAGGCCTGCATGACCGCGCTGCGTCTGGCCCGTGCCCACACCGGACGCTCCAAGATCATCAAGTTCGCCGGCAACTACCACGGCCACGCCGACGGACTGCTGGTCGCCGCCGGCTCCGGCGCGCTCACCCACGGCGTGCCCACCAGCGCCGGAGTGCCCGAATCCTACGCCGCCGAAACCCTGATCGCCACCTACAACGATCTGTCGTCGGTCGAGGGCCTCTTCGAAGCCTGGCCCGACGACATCGCCGCGATAATAGTCGAACCTGTGGCCGGCAACATGGGCGTCGTCCCGCCCGCCGACGGTTTCCTGCCGGGATTGCGGGACGTTACCCAACGCAATGGGTCCCTCCTGATTTTCGACGAGGTCATCACCGGATTCCGCGTCGCCTACGGGGGCGCTCAATCTCTGTACGGAGTCACGCCCGACATCACCACCATGGGCAAGATCATCGGTGGTGGGCTCCCGGTGGGAGCCTACGGCGGCCGCAGCGAAGTGATGCAGCAGGTCGCCCCTCTCGGCCCCATGTACCAGGCCGGCACCCTCTCCGGCAACCCGCTGGCTGTGGCCGCCGGCGTCGCCACACTCACCGAACTCCAGCGCCCCGACGTCTACGACCAATTGGAGGCCGCCGCGATCAGGTTGATCGATGGCGTCACCGCGGCGTTCTCGCGGGCCGAGATACCGTCCACCGTAAATCGCGTGGCCTCCATGTTCACTGGCTTTTTCAACCCGGGGCCGGTCGCCGCCCTGGCGCAGGTCGAGCAGTCCGACACCGCCGCTTACGGTCGATATATGCACGCCCTCCTCGATCGCGGCGTGTACATCGCCCCCTCCCAGTTCGAAGCCGGCTTCGTCTCCATCGCCCACACCGATGCGGACATCGACCGCACCATCGTCGCCGTCAGCGACGCCCTGGCCGCTTTGGGCTGACGGCCGCCATCTAAACGCTTTGACTCCTTCGATATCCGCGACGCCGGCGAGCGGCGGCGATCTGCTTGACATTCTCAAGCAGCGCTTCGGTTACGATGAGTTCCGGCCCGGCCAGCACGCGATAATTTCCAACGCCCTGGCCGGCCGGCACGGCTTGGTAGTCATGCCCACCGGCGGCGGCAAATCGCTCTGCTACCAGTTGCCGGCCCTGGCCTTGGGCGGTCTGACTTTAGTGGTGTCCCCCTTGATCGCGCTGATGAAAGACCAGGTGGATGCCCTCCGCGCCAATGGCATCGCGGCCGATTTCCTCAACAGCAGCTTGGACAATCGGACCGCCGCTGCTGTGGAACGCAAGGCGCAGGCCGGCGGAGTCAGCCTGCTCTACGCGGCGCCGGAACGGGTGGTCATGCCCGGGTTCCGCCGATTCCTGCGAACATTGGATCTGAGGCTGATCGCCATCGACGAAGCCCACTGCATCAGCGAATGGGGCCACGACTTCCGCCCCGACTATCGCGCGCTGTCGGAATTGCGGACCGAGTTCCCTCAGGTGCCGGTGATGGCTCTCACTGCCACGGCCACGCAGCGCGTCCGCCAAGACATCGTGGATCAACTGGGCCTGGATCAATGCGGAGAGTTCATATCGGGGTTTGACCGCCCCAACTTGTCTTATCGATTGCTCCCGCGGAAAAACTCATGGGACGCGCTGCTGAACCTGCTGGAAGCACGCCAGGGACAATCCGTGATCATATATTGCCTGTCCCGCCGCGAGACCGAAGATCTGGCCGGTCGTCTCACCGCCAGCGGCCACTCTGCGGCTGCGTATCACGCCGGCCTGGATGCCGATACCCGCAGGCTGACCCAGGAGCGTTTCATAGACGGTGAAGTTCCCATAGTCGTGGCCACCATCGCCTTCGGCATGGGCATCGACAAACCTGACATAAGGCTCGTTGTCCACTATACCCTGCCCAAATCCATCGAGGGCTACTATCAGGAAACCGGTCGCGCTGGGCGAGACGGAATGCCCAGCCAATGCGTGCTGTTTTTCAGCGATGGCGAGCAACGCAAGCACGACTACTTCATCAACCGCATCGAAGACAGCGACCTGCATCACGCAGCCCGTCAGCAACTCCTCAAGATGGTCGAGTATGCGCGTTTGGCGACCTGCCGGCGCAAATTTCTCCTGGAGTATTTCGGCGATGAGGTATCTCGCGACTCATGCGGCAATTGTGACAATTGCTCGTCGGAGCGCCGCAGCGTCGATGTGACTGTCGTCGCCCAGAAGATGCTTTCCGCCGTCATCCGCACCGGCGAGCGGTTCGGGTTTGCCCACGTCGCCCACGTCCTGTTGGGCAGCAACGTGGCGCGTGTAAGAGAATTGGGACACAACCAACTCTCCGTCTTCGGCATCGTTGACGACTATGACCGCACCGGTCTCCGACAAATCGCCAACGGGCTGGTCGAAACCGGTCTCATGGCAAGGTCCGACGGCCAATATCCTACATTGAGTGTGACTGACGCGGGACGCGCATGGTTGCACAGCCGGCAATCACTGACGCTGAATCTGCGCGTTGACGACGAACCTCCACAACGCAACACGGCCAGCGGTGGAGCCGCCGCCGCGACACATTTCCCCGCATCGCCCGCCGCGGCCGGTTTGTTCGCTCGGCTCAGGACTCTCCGTCGTCGCCTCGCCGACCAGCAGGGCGTCCCGGCGTTCGTTGTATTCAACGATGCTACCCTGCGCAACCTCGCCGCTGCCCAACCAACCCGCCCGGAGGACATGCTCCGCGTGTCTGGGGTCGGCCCGGCGAAGCTCGACAAGTACGGCGCGCAATTCCTCGCTGAAATCCGGCAACACCTCGGCGGTGATGCCGCCAGGTCGGGCCGCCAACCGTCCGCAATCGAATCCCGACTTAACCGTTCTTCAGACACCAATCCAGGTGGCCCTCTCGCCGACACCTACCTGTCAACATTTCGCATGTTGGGACAGGGATTGACAATTGCCGATATCGCTGAACAACGCGGCCTCACGGAGCAGACTGTGGTAGCACACGTCGAACGAATCGTCGCAGCCGGCCACTCGGTTGATTTGACCTCGCTCATGCCGCCAACCGAGCGCGTCGACCGCATATTGGATGCGTTGAGCGGTTTCGATGGGGACCGCTTGGCTCCCGTCAGGGAATCATTGGGCGATGATTTCTCCTACGAGGAAATTCGCTTGGTTCGGATTTTGCGCGGGCAAACATAAAATAAGGGCGGGTGATGACCCGCCCCCGTTGATACCTGTAGATTCGTGTGCGGCCTAGGTGCCGTAGCGGGCGGCCGCGTTGGGGTCGCTGTACTCGACGTTCTTGGTGGCCCAGAACGCGGTGGCGATGTCGTCGCATGCCGCAACCAGCGCCTCGGCATTCTCCATGCTCACGGTCTGCTTGCACTGGCCCGCCAACTTGAGCGCGGCGTTGAACTTGGATGCGATTTCGTTGGCGTCCGTGTTGGGCCACGCGTAGTCAGCCCACAGGATGCGTAGCTCTTCCTTGCACTTCTCGGCGTGCTCTTCCTTGACGGTAACGTAGCGCGAGAAGGTGTTGGCGAAAGCCTGCCGTTCGCCAGCGGGAGCGCCGGGCTGCGGGGCCTCCAGGTTCTGCATGCGCAGGACCATCTTCTGCACGGTCTGCGCCGCCATCTTGGCGACGACCGGATCATAGATTCCGCAGGGAATGTCGCAGTGGGCCTGGGCCGTGCGAGGCTTCACGAAAGCGATGGGGTTGAACATCGTGTGTAATCTCCTTTCAGTGACAAAAAGCGCAGGGCGTGGCGCCCTGAAACTCCGAATGAATTCGGCAAAAATGCTAGCGCAATTCCCAATATCACGCAAGGGTAATACTACACCTCGTAGTCCCCAACGTTCTCGGGGATGATGAGGGTTGCGCCGGTAATCTCCTGTACGTCATCGGGGGTCCAGCCGGGCGCGGTCTCCCGCAGCACCATCCCTTCCGGTGTCGGCTCCAGCACGGCCACATCCGTCACCACCAAGGAGACGCATCCCTTTCCCGTGAGGGGGAAGCTGCACTCCTCCACCACTTTGGGATTGCCGTTGCGGTCATTGTGTTCCATGGCGACTATGACCTTGTCCGCCCCCGCAGCCAGGTCCATGGCCCCGCCGATGTTGCCGACGCCGCGCTCCGGCAACATCCAGTTGGACAGGTCGCCGTGCGCAGAAACCTGGTGCGCCCCCAGCACGGTGACGTCCACGTGGCCCCCGCGAATCATGGCGAAAGCGTCCGCGGATGAAAAATACGCCATCCCCGGTACCGGCTCCAAAAATTGCCCGCCCGCATTGATCAGGTCAATGTCCTCGTTGCCATCCTCAGCCAGCGGGCCGCAGTTCAGCACCCCGCTCTCGCTGTGGTAGAAGACCACGCTGTCGTCCGCCACGAACATCGAAACGAGCGTTGGGATACCGATGCCAAGGTTGACGGTGCCGCCCGGCGGCAGTTCTTTAGCCACCCTCATCGCAATGATCGCGCGATCGAGACGCTCTTTTTCCGATGCCATCAGGACCTGTCCCTCGTTATTCGTAGCCGGTGAAGCCGTCGGGGCGCCTGACAATGCGCTGGACGAAAATGCCGGGCGTGACGATCTCTTCGGGGTCCAGTTCGCCATGCTCCACGATTTCATCGACTTCCGCAATCGTGATCCGGGCCGCCGGAGCCATTACCGCGTTGAAGTTTCGGGAAGTGCCGCGATAGATCAGGTTCCCTCGCGTGTCCGCCTTGTGTGCCCGTATTATGGCAAAATCCGCGCGCAACCCGTACTCCAGGATGTAATCGCGCCCATCGATGGTTCGTGATTCCTTGCCCTCGGCGATCAGGGTGCCCGCGCCGGTTGGGGTATAGAAGGCGTGCACTCCCGCGCCGCCAGCCCGCAGTCGTTCCGCCAGTGTCCCTTGCGGTACAAGCTCCAGCTCCACCTCGCCTCTCCGGTAAGCCAGTTCAAACTCGGAGGGCCGGGACACGGACGGAGACACGGGAAATGACGCTATCGCCTTGGCGACCTGGCCGTTTTCGATCAGGACGCTGTGGTCGATGGCGGTCCGCCCGGGTGGAGTGCCGAAGCTGACCACGCGCGCTATGCCTGCCGTATTGCTGACGATGGTCAGATTTTTGCTGCCCTGATCCCGCAGCGAGATCAGGAGGTAATGCGCCATGCCGCCCGGCCCGCCGAAACCGTCTATGAACACGGTCGCGCCATCGAACACGTCGGCTACTGCGGATGGGCCATCGGCCAGGATTTTGGATGCAGCCTGGCCGGATGGCGGAGCGAACTCCATTTCACGCGCTGCGGATGCCGGGGCCCGCACCAACGGATTGCCAATCGCCGACAGCGCGTCGTCAAGAGTCTTCCCAGGCGGAACCTCGTCCAGCGTGAACCCGCCGTCGCCGAGGGACAACACGCCGTAACCCGCTATTACGGTGTCGATACATCCGATGCCGTCTTGAGGATGACCGGAATCGCTTACCAGGCAAACCGAAGGGTCGTCATCGTCGCCCGTCTGCGGATGCAGGGCAATCACGCGGCGAGCGCCCGACGCCAGATCAACACCGTTTCCGGGGGACGCCACCGTGGCATCCCGGAGGTAAGCTCGACTCACAAAACCGCCGTCGGCTGTAACCTGCGCAGGATGCACTATGGCAAGGTCGACGTATCCGCCACGGAGCACCGCGGCCGCGTCGGCCATGTTCAAGGGCACGCCGTCCAGCGTTCCATCGGTGCGCAGAAACCACGCTCCCAGGGAGGCCGGCGTCACCTGTGCGACCAACTCCGGCAATCCTCGGTCCAGCGCGACCACGGCGCCCGACGGGATCTCCCTGGCCGCGCGGCGCGCGATGTTGAGGGCGGTGGCTTCAGTGAGCGGCATTTGGCGTTCTCAAATTATCAGGGGCCCGACCGCTTTCACGATGCGGTTGACGAATATCCCGGGCGTGATCACTCGTTCCGGGTCCATCGAGCCCGGTTCGCCGATTTCGTCGGCTTCAACTATGGTGATCCTGGCGGCGGTCGCCATTGCCGCATTCCATCCCCGCTGGGCCCCTTGGTAGGCAAGGTTGCCCACGGTGTCGGCGCGGGCCGCACGCAGGAGCGCGAAGTCGGCCCGCAGCGGAGATTCGAGGATGCACTCAACGCCATTCACGTTCCGGATTTCCTTGCCGGCATCGAAACGCGTCCCCACACCGGTTGAGATGAACACACCGCCGATCCCGGAGCCGCCGGCGCGCAGACGTTCCGCCAGGGTCCCTTGCGGCACGGATTCAATCTCGACATCACCCAGGTCCCGCAGTTCGGGAATTATGCCGCCCGACGCTCCAATGAATGGGTACGGCGATATGACGCGAGAGATCCGTCCCTCTTTGGCCATCGCGAGGATGGACTCGCTGCCGTCCCAGCCCGAGAGATCGCATACCAAAGTGAGGTTGGACGCGCCTTGCGTCGATAAAGCGCCGAGCAGACCCGACGGTTCGCTCACCTTGGACGTGCCGCCAACCAATATGGTTGCTCCGTCCTGCACGTCGGCAACGGCGGCGGCGTGAGTGTCGTATAATTTGCTGAATGACATGTCCTGATCCGGAAAGCGTGCGTCATTTTAACTCAATTCTGGAACGGCATAAAGCCGCGCGGTGGTAGTCTGCAAGTTTCTCCCCCATGCCTTCGCGCGCTGATCCCACCCATGCAATACCAAAAAATCCATTGCGACTTGACCGGACCCCGTGCTTCGATCAGACTCCCCGAACCCGTTGACGGATATTCTATCGACGAGGATATCGCGGCAGAATTGCGCGACTGTTGTTCCTGGTTAAGTCTCGAGGACGAAATCAGGGTTGCCGTCATCACAGGCAACGGCGGCGTATTCGCCGTTGGGCGCAAAGCCGGCCCGCATGATGCCACGGGCGCCACTGCACTGTCCCGGCTCCATTGGATGGAAGGCATGGCGGTCGCCAGCGCATTCGCAGGGCTCCCGATGCCGACCATTGCCGTCCTGAACGGCGACGCCACCGGCCACGGCCTCGAACTGGCGATGGCGGCGGACCTTCGGATCGCGGTCGAATCTTCGAATCTCGGTGTCGGCAGTTTGCGCGATTGCCCCTTCCCGTATGATGGCGCCACCCAAAGGCTGCCCAGGTTGGTCGGACCTGGATTGGCGCGGGATATGCTGTTCACGGGTCGAACCCTGTCGGCGCAGGAGGCGCGCGATGCCGGGTTGGTAAACCGGGTAGTCCCGGAGGAAGACCTGCTCACGGCCACGTGCGCATTGGTTGACAGCATTGTTACCGCCGCCCCCATCGCCAGCCGGTACGCCAAGGAGGCCGTGGCAGCGTCCAGCGACCTGACGATGGCGCAAGGTCTGCGCTTGGAGGCCGACCTCAGCGTCATTTTGCACAGCACCGCAGATCGGGCGGAGGGCCTCCGGTCGTTTGCCGACCAGCGGTCTCCCAGGTTTGAAGGTCGCTGACCGGCGGTTTGCATGGAAGTACGCCTGGATCTGCACACCCATGTCGGCGAGATGTTCGGGTTCCAACCCCCCACTCCGGAGATCGCCGAGGCGGTGGTCTCCCGGGTCAAGCAGGCCGGCCTGGACGGCATCGGCATCACCGACCACTGGCGCAGGGAATGGGGGATGGAACTGCATCGCGTCGTCGAGCAACATTTCCCTGGCGAAGTCCTGATCATACCCGGGCAGGAGATCGACGTTCGGCCGGCCGCCAGCCCGTTCGACGGCTATCATTGTGTTGAACTGTATTTGCCGGGCGGCCGTTTATTCCGGAACTACTGCCACCCCGGGTATTACACGCCCAACATCGTGATCGAGGACGGTGTGCACGGCATCGAAGTAGCGAATCATCACCACGACTGGCACATCCGGCGTCCTCACGTCGAGCGCGTTGCTGAACAACACGGGTTGCTCACGTTTTCGGTCAGCGATGCCAATAAGCTGGGCGAAATTGGCGCAGGCAGCACCCTGGTGGACCTGGACGAAATGATACGCCGGGCCATACCGGTGGATTGACGACGAGCGAGGACATGGGCGCACCTTTCCCGACAATCGTCTACGAAAAGCACGACGGCGTTGCGCATCTCTCGCTGAACCGGCCACGCCAGTTGAACGCCTACTCCGTGGCCATGCGGGACGACTTCGCGGAAGCGCTCCAGGCGGTGGCGGAGGACGAAGAAGTTGGGGCCCTCCTGATCACCGGACGAGGCCGGGCATTTTGCGCCGGCGCAGACCTCAGCGAGTTCGGCACTGCTCCCTCGCAGGTAATCGCACGTTGCGTGCGGTGGCAGCGGGACGTCTGGGGCCAACTGATCGATCTCCCTAAACCCATCGTGGTCGCCGCACACGGGTATTGCATCGGCTCGGGCGTGGAGATAATGCTGCTGGCCGACGTGCGCATTGCTGCGTCGGACACCGTGTTTTCGATGCCGGAACTGCGCTTGGGAATGGTGCCAGCGGCCGGTGGCTCCCAGACATTGCCTCGCAACGCCGGGCCCTCGGCCGCCATGGACCTGCTGCTTAGCGGGCGTAGGATCGGCGCCGCTGACGCCATGCGCTTGGGTCTGGTCGGCAGGACGGTGCCGCTGAACAAGCTGCTGGCGTCGGCTTGGAACGCGGCAGGAGAATTGGCTAAAATTCCGCCAGACAAGGCATCGGCAATGCGCTCGCTCCTGAGGCACAGCCAGGATATGACCATCGGGCAGGGTCTCCAACAAGAGCGCCGGATATCGGCGATGCTGACGACCACGAGAAATTAGCAGGGACAGGATGAACACCACCGAGTTTTTGATGATCGCGTCCGCAATCGTGCCCGAACGGGACGCGATAGTTTTCGACGGGCAGCGATACAGCTTCGAGCGGCTGCAGGAGCGGGTCAACCGGCTCGCCAATGCTCTGTCGGATTTGGGAATCGTGAGGGGTGATCGCATCGCGGCCATGCAGACCAACTGCAACCAGCTGATCGAGCTGTATTTCGCCGTGGCGCAGTTGGACGCCATCTACGTGCCGATCAACTTTCGGGCCAAGGAGGACGAATTGGCTACGATGCTGCGCATCGTCGAACCAAGTTTCCTGTTCCTGGGAGAACGTTACCTGCCGCTGGCCGCCGGCGGGGATCTGCCCAATGAACGCATCGTGATGCTCGACGCCGCCGGCGCGGACGGCCGACACACTTACGAGGAACTCCTTGCCGCTGCCGAGCCCGACCAGATGCATTTTCCCGAGGACGACGAGGACGCTACCACCGTGATCATGTTCACCTCGGGAACGACGAGCATTCCCAAGGGCGTGCAGTTGACCCACGACAGCTTCGGCACCTTCCTGCTCACCAATGTCACGCCTGCCGACCCGGATGTGGAAGAAACTAACCTGCTGACTGTTCCCATGTATCATGTGGCCGGCTTGCAGGCGGCGCTGGCGGCCGTGTTCGGCGGGCGGACCCTGGTCGTGATGCCACAGTTCGACCCCGAAGAGTGGATGCAACTGGCAGTGCGGCATCGGGCGAACCGGGCTATGCTGGTCCCGACCATGCTCAAACGCGTGATGGATCACCCCAGGTTCCAGGACTACGATCTGTCGTCGCTGGACGTTATCACCTACGGGGCCGCTCCCATGCCCGTGCCGGTGATCCGCGACGCCATCGAAAAGTTCCCCGACACCAGGTTCATCAACGCCTTCGGTCAGACGGAGACTGCGTCGACTATCACCATGCTGCCGCCCGATGACCACGTGCTCACGGGAACGCCTGAACAGGTTGAAACCAAGTTGCGCCGTCTCGCTTCCATCGGAAAGCCGCTGGACGACGTAGAGGTGATGATTGTCACCGAAGATGGGGAACCGGTGTCGGGCGAAGAGGTGGGCGAAATCGTGGCGCGCGGGCCGCGCATCATGAGCGGCTATTGGCGGCAGGAAGACGCCACTGGGGACACCATCCGCTCCGGTTGGCTGTACACGGGCGATCTGGGCTGGCAGGACGAAGACGGTTACATTTACCTGTCGGGTCGAGCCCGGGATTTCATCAAGCGCGGCGGAGAAATGATTTCACCCGAAGAGGTGGAACAGACCCTGGCGGAGCATCCCGGCGTGGCCGAGGCAGCCGTGATCGGTGTGCCCGATCTGGAGTGGGGCGAAGAGGTACGCGCGGTGGTCGTCAGAGAGAGCGCCTCCGTTGGCGAATCCGAGCTCATCGAGTTTTGCCGCGAGAGGCTGGCTGGGTTCAAGCGGCCCAGATCCGTGGTGTTCATCGATGCGCTGCCCCGGAACGTCATGGGCAAGGTGATGAAACGGGACCTCAGGGACCAGTTCGACTATCCGGTAACCTCCGGTGGAGATTGACATTATGGATATAGCAGTGATGGGCACGGGGGGAGTCGGCGGCTATTTTGGTGGTCTGCTGGCCCGCGCGAGCAACAACGTAACATTCATTGCCCGGGGGCCGCATCTGGATGCCATACGCCGTAACGGGCTGCGCGTCATCAGCGCCAACGACGGCGAGTTTGTGGCGCCCGGCCGGGCCACCGATCAGCCGGCTGAAGCCGGAGTGCAGGATCTGGTGCTGTTCACTGTCAAGATGTACCACAACCAGGAAGCCATCGACGCCATCGCCCCAATGGTGGGTCCCGACACCATCATCCTTACGTTGCAGAACGGCATCGACAACGGGGAGCGCCTGGTCGAGGTCTACGGCCCGGAACGGGTGATGATCGGTTCCGCATACCTGGAAGGGCGGATCAGCGAACCCGGAGTGGTGACGCAGGGGGGACCCGGGGCGGCGTCGTTCGGAGAACGCACGCCGGGCATCACCCAGCGCGGCGAGCGTCTGCTCGAAGTATTCCAGGACGCGGGCTGGCGGGTGGACCTGCTCGAAAACATGACCGGGATGCTGTGGAAGAAATTCGCGTACCTGTCGGGGTCGGCCGGGGTTTGCGCCGCCAGCGGCTGCGCCTATGGTGAGCTTCGGGACGTCCCCGAAACACGCGCGGCGATCCGGGACGCCATCGCAGAGGCGTTGGCGGTGGGCGAAGCGGCCGGCGCTCCGCTGGAACCCGATTCGCTCGAGTGGTCAATGAATGCGTTGGACAATTTCCCTGCTACCGGCATGGCGTCGTTGGCGAAGGACTTTGCGGAGGGCCAACCCGTTGAGCTGGAAGGGCTCACTGGGACCGTGATCCGGATGGGTCGGCAACTCGGCGTGCCGACCCCGATCAATGATGCCCTGTATGCTGTCCTGAAACCGAGGGCCAACCGCATCGAGGCCGGGTTGGGCTGAGGCCGGCCACAACCCGGTGCGCCATCGGCTTGCTTCGATTGGCGCACGACGGCAGCGGATCTCGAAATCTCCCGGGTTTGACCCACCGGTCAGGATTCGGGGTAGGTGAGCTTCAACAACACGTGCCGGCGGTTCTGTGTGTACGGCCGAACGTGTTCGGGCCACCGGCCGGCATCCACCGCCTCCGCCCATTCCGGGCTGGTGAGCACGTCCGGGCTTTCGATCTGGTAGACCGCGTGGTGCTTGGGCGTGCCGGGGATTTCGATCTCGCGGACTTCGCCACCCATCGCCATCACCAGGCGCTGCGTTTCGTAACGGGTCACGCCGATCACGCCGGGCGTTTCATTGAGCAACGGGCAATGTTCGGTGTTGTAAACCTCGTTGAACAGTGCCTCGCGGTCTGCGTCGATGTCCATGCTGGCGATGAACAGGTACCTCGATTTCAGTTCGGACATGAGAACCCTCCAAATGGGTGGAGACTGGGTTGGTGAGACCACAGACTGGTCGCGGGATCAGTGGGAGTGATGGAGCAGCTGCGCGGCCATCGTCCAGTCGGAGCGCGCGGCGACCGTGTCGCCCAACGCCGACCAAGATTTGCCACGCGACACGTAAGCCTCCGAAGACAGCGGATTCAGATCGATCACCGCGCTGAGATCCGCGATGGCCTGATCGTGTTCCCCGCAGTCTCGATGGGCGATCCCACGCCAATAGAGGCATTCGGCGTCGTCCGGCCGGAGTTGGATGGCCTTGCAGTAGTCGTCGATGGCCGACGCGTAATCGCCCATTTTGTATCTGGCGCGGCCCCGGGTCCGCCAGGCGATCGGACCACACGAACCCAGGGCGATGGCATTGGAGCACTCAAACTCGGATGCCGCCCAGTCTCCGGTCTCCAAATGTGCAACGCCGCGAAGCAGCCGGGCCTTGGGATGCGCCGGATCAGACTCGATGGCCGCGTTCAGGTCCTCCATCGCGGCGGACACGCGGTTGAGGGTCAGCAGAACCTCTCCGCGGGCCGCGCGTACCTCGCAGTTCGAGGGGTCTATGATGGTCGCAAAGTCAAGATCAACCAGGGCGTCTGCGGGCCGGCCCATTTCCAGCAGGGCACAACCTCTCAGCAAATACGGGGACGCGGACCGGTCGCCGCCGGCGATGCGCGCCTCGGCATCGGCGATGATCGCATGCAAATCGGCGGTGGACATGCTCGGGATCTGTTGGCACAACAGGCAAGGGCGTTTCCGTCACGCCCCTGCCTGTTCGACGTGAATCAGTCAGCGCATTCTTGACGCAATGGGCGATTTGCCGGCCGATCAGAACGCGCGCTTGTGGGAGTAGTCGATCTCTTCGTTCGTGATGAACTCCAGCAGAACGGCATTTCCGTTTTCGTTCTGCTCCCGGGCGCGCTGGAACGCAGGAATGATGTCGTTGGGATTGGTTATGCGCTCGGCGTATCCGCCCATGGCGCGGCCCATGTCGGCGTAGTTTCCGCCCAGATCCCGGGTGTTGTAGAGCTCATGGGAACGCTGCATGGCGCCGGTCTCAACGGCCATGGTGGAGTTGTTGAGCACCACGGTGGTGATGGGCGCGCCGCTGCGCACCGCGGTTTCGAAGTCGAGTCCGACCATTCCAAATGCCGCGTCGCCCATGAAGTTGACGCACATCTTGCCGGGCGCCGCCAGTTTCGCGCCAATCACCAGACCCAGGCCCGTGCCCAACCCGTGGGATTTGCCCCAACCCAGATAGGTGCGCGGACCGCCGGAGCGATAGAACGGCGTAATCTGGTCGCGAGGGCTGCCGGAATCGTGGGTGATAATGGCTTCGCTCGCCGGGATCGCTTGCTGGAAATCCGTTATCACGCGGTACGGGTTGACCAGCGGCCCGGAATCGGTGGTCTTGTGGCGCCACTCCGCAAGCCAGGCGTTGCGCACGGACTCGATCTCGCCCGTAACTTCGGCGTTGCCCCGGCGGGTATCACCGACGATCTCGCGACACGCTTCGATCATCTGGCGGAGGGCCAGCTTCGCGTCCCCAATGAGGGGGAACTGCACGTCGTAGTCCTTGTTCAGATCGCGAGGGTCGTTGGTGTTTTGAATCAGCGTGCGGCCGGGCGGCAGGTTCATGGACATGCCGTGCTTGGTGAAACTGGATCCGACGCCGAAGATGACGTCGGCGCGGCGGACGAAGTGGTACACGGTGCCCGACATCACGCCGGAGCCGCTGCCCAGGGCCAGGGGGTGCTGCTCAGGAAAGCCGCTCTTGCCCAGCAGGGTGGTCATAACCGGGACTGAGAGCAGCTCGGCGAGTTCCACCAACTCGTCGGTGGCCTCCGCGTACATGACGCCCTGCCCGGCGTGGATCACGGGGTAGGTGGCGGAGCAGAGGGCGCGGGCGGCGGCTTCCACGTCGTCGGGGTCGGCCTGCGATGCCGAGCGTCGGACGTTTCCGCCCCAGTAGAAGGCCTCCTCCGACACCTCTTCCAGCGCCACGTCGGCGGGGATTTCGATCATTGACGGGCCGGGCCGGCCGGTGTAGAGGGCGTTCACGGCCCGACGCATGACCTGACTGGTGTTTCCGGACAGGTTCAGCCGCTCCAGGTGTTTGGTCACGCTGGCGTAACTCTCTATGGAGTCGAACATGGGAAACACGCCCTGGCGCTCGCGAGGATGCCCCAGGGGCAGCAGGAGAATGGGCACCGAGTCGGAGAATGACGTCGCCACGCCGGAGTACGCGTTCTCCGCGCCGGGGCCGTATTGCATGGCAAAAACGCCGGGCGGACGTCCGTTGGTAACGCGGCTGTATCCGTCGGCAATGCCCACCCCGACCCGTTCCTGCCGGCAGATGACGGGACGGATGCCGGCGGCGGCGCAGGCTTCGATTACCGGTGTGGTGGGGAAGCAGGCGAGGTATTCCACACCCTCCCGTTTCAGTATTTCGGCGATGGCGTCAATGGTCTGCACGATAAAACCTCTGCTCGATTGGGGCGTCGGTCCGGCTCTAGCCGGCACCGACGCTCGGATATCGCAGAGTATAGCATCGCGCGCCGACCAGCCGTGATGACCACTGCACCGTGCTCCAACCGGTTACCGCGCAACCCCAATTTGAACAGGTTACTCATGGAAACGTTGGCACCGGTCATGGAGGAGCGTTCCGCGGTCAGACCGGCAGCGCGACGAACGCCCGCGGAACCGGCGGCGACAGCGTCATAGAGAACCATCTCTCACGCGTACCCGCGTTGAGCAACCTGTCACCCCGAACGCCCCCGTCGCCCCAATTCAGGTAGCACAAGCAGCAATATCTGTGCCAAAACGCCCAACTATTTGTGATTCACCTGCCTTTGGCGGCCAAAATACCTGCCATCGCCCCCATAATCATCTGGATTCCCCAAAAAATCCAGCTCCGACACCCCCGCCCGACGACACTTCCGCCTTGCTCCAACCCCTACTCCATCCGTACCATATTAC
>JAJDXU010000449.1 GCA_022823105.1 Dehalococcoidia bacterium | reverse complement strand
CTGCTGGCAGCCTCAGTGGTGTTGAATTGGGAAACTCCGATGACATGGATGCCCGCGCCGGAGAGTTGATCCCGGTACAGGGAACCTACCGCGGGCAACTCCCGCGCGCAATATGGTCACCAGGGCGCCCAGAATGCGAGGAGCGTCGGCGTTCCGTAAGTCTCGTTGAGATTGATCTCGACACCGTCGAGAGTGGTGGCCTGGAATCGGGTGCCCTGGGATCGATTGCTGCTATTGGCCGGGAGCGGCGTGGGCCTGGGAGTATAGGTGGGTAATGGCCTTGGCGTGTACGTGGGCGCCGGCGGGTTTGTGGCGGGGGCAGGCGATTCCGTCGTCGGGCCGGAGGAGAGTTTGGTCGCGGGCGCAGCTGCAGATTGGGTGTTTTCCACCCTGGTTGGGTCGGTCGTGGGCAGCAACGCAGGGACGGTAGCCACGTATGCGGGTTGGGACTGTGAGGTGGAAGACGCCCCGCATCCAACCGCGAACAAACCGCAACACGCCACCACGATGGCGAACACGGCCATAGGTCCCCAAGTTCGAGGCATGGACATTCAACCACCAATCGTGCTGCAAATAGAAGCCCCGGCTTGGGCCGGGGAGGAGCGCCAAGTAGGCAATATGACTATATCAGCATCGAGGTTTTTTTGCACAGGGCAACTGCGGCGGGGAGACAAAATTCAACTGGCGACCGGCCCAAGGCAATAGAAATGGGGCGGACCGAAATCCGCCCCACCGTGATACGCACCGTTTGCCGCGCGAGGTCGTCTAGCACGGATCGACAGGTTGGTCTCCCTGCTTGACCAACAGGGTCGGGACCGGCGATTGGCGAATCACCTGATCGGCCACGCTGCCAAGCAGAAACCTCCGCACTCCCCGGCGTCCGTGTGTAGCCATCACCACCATCGGATTTTCGAGCCGATGGGCGAGATCCAACACGGTCTCGACCGGATTCTCTTGCGACGTCACGCTGTCGATCTCGGTCGCCGGAAATCTGTCAGCAATGGGACCGGCCGTATCCAAAAGGTATTCGCAAGATTGACCCACCGCGTCGTTGACCATGCGCCTGCCGTCGTAGTGTGCAAAGGCGGGCGAGCCGTGCGCGAGCGACAGATCGTACTGAGCGTGGAAATAGGCCTCATCGGGCACGCACCGGACGAGGGTGATGCGAGCTTGGAACGCGGAGGCGAGGTTCTCAGCGTACCGCAGCGCGGACGTGGCCAACGGCGAGCCATCGAGGGGGACTATAAGGTTGTCGATGGATTGGGGGACCACCGGACAATCCGTGTCGTTGCAGCGGACGACCAAAATCGGATTTCCGACGGAGCCGAGGACCCTTGAGGTCACGCTGCCGGATAGCAGTCGCGACAAACCTCCGTGTCCACGGGTGGACATGGCGATCAGGGAGTTGGGATCGCGGTTGGCGACGTCGACGATGAACTCGTACGCCGGGCCTTCGCGGGCTTCGATATCGACCGGGGACGAGAATCCCTGCCGCACGAGGCGGAGACGCTGTCCGGACAGGTAGGCGCCAACGCGGTCGTGCTGGGCCGCCGCCATTGAACCGCGCCGCCGGCCGCGACTCGCGTCGGCCTGCCAATCGGGAATCTCCGGAAAACTACTCAACAGCGTGAGCTTGGCTCCGGATGCGCCGGCCACCAATTGCGCGGCAGGGAGAGCGTGGGCCGATAATCTGGACCCGTCCAAGGGGACAATCACGTTATCGAACAAAGTCATTTTCTGACCTCCTGGACCGCTGCTATTTGCAACGGTTTCTTCTTGTATCTGGCACCTCTGAATCGACCATGCCAATAAACATTATTGTTTATACAAATATCCTATCATGGTGTGCGACAGCCGTCAAACGA
Source organism: Dehalococcoidia bacterium (assembly GCA_022823105.1). Taxonomy (GTDB): domain Bacteria; phylum Chloroflexota; class Dehalococcoidia; order Lucifugimonadales; family UBA3495; genus Bin87. The sequence continues at coordinate 6,686 of JAJDXU010000449.1, read as the reverse complement.
ACCCCAAACGACTCGGGAGGTGAGTTCTTGGAGATCAGCGCTGGCGGTGAACCGCCGTTCGTCGCGCGTGCCACAGCGGTGGGACCGCGGGCTAGAATCACGACCCATGCGCTGCGGGCGCCGCACTTGTCAACTGCAGGGCAGCGTGGCAACCTTGTACGCTGAGTTGGTTATGGAGCGAGAACAGGAACGAACGCCCGCGCGGTTGGTGGTGGGCCTGGGAAATCCGGGCGCCCGATATCGAGACACCCGGCACAACGTTGGTTTCGGCTGCGTGGACTTGCTGGCGGAACGGTGGGGCATAGCCATCAACGACCGGCGACGGACGACGGCGTTGGGCCAGGGCTATCGCGACGGCAAACCGGTGGTGCTGGCGAAGCCGCGCACCTTCATGAATCTGTCCGGAGAGTCGGTGGCGTATCTGTTGGCAAGGTTTGGAGGCAGGCCCGCTGACCTGGTGGTCGTGTACGACGAGATGGCGCTGCCGCTGGGGCGGATCCGGCTGAGGGCCCGCGGCTCGGACGCCGGACACAACGGGATCAAGGACATCATCAGGACGGTGCGGACCGTGGACTTCCCGCGACTGCGGATCGGGATCGGCGGGCCTGGCATGTCGGGCAGCGTGGATCACGTCCTGGGGCGCTTTTCGGACGATGAAACGTCGGCAGTGAATGACGCAATCCGACGGGCGGCCGAAGCAGTGGAATGCCTGTTGGCAGACGGGATCAACATAGCGATGAACCGGTACAACACCGACCCGCGCCAGGAAGATTCGGACCCAAATGAGCAACAGGCCAACACCGACGTTTGATTGCGCGGCCTCAACGCCACGGCCCGGCGTTTGGCTTTCGGTGATATTGCTCGCGGCATCATTGGCGGTTGTGTGGTTTGGAATGGCTTGCTCCGCCGATGAATCGCGCGGTGACATCGAATCCCAGTTCGCAGCGCCGGTCGCAGTGGAAACGCCCGCGCTCCAGATAGCTGCGACGCCCACCACAAGCGGCCCGCCAACGCGGTCGGCTCGGGTTCCGGCCGCAACTCCCACGACCGTCGCAGCAACAAGTCCGGGCACCAAGCGCGCCGGCGTTGGAACGCCGGTCAGCGGGCGCGACGCTGCGATGACGGCCGATGATTTTCCAGTGCCGCCGGACAGGGACCTACTGCTGCTGGCCCGACAGATGCGCTGGAAGGGAGAGGATCCAGCGAGTCCCAGCGCGGCACAGCAGCGCGCATGGCGGGTGGGAGATGTTCGGGAATTTTGGACCCTGGACTATCCACGGCGGGCGATGGTCCAGAACGAGTTCCGGTTGGTCGCGATCTCCGAAAACGGATACTGGTGGGCCGGAGCCGGAGATGCCCCAACTGACGACGAGATCGCCCGCACTGTATCCAGGGCTGAGGCGCAGGTATTTCCGCCGTTGGAGGCGGTATTCGCCGCCGGGAACGAGCCGGAGCGGGTACACGTGATCAATGGGCGGATTCCCGGCGTTGGCGGGTACGTGTCGGGCAGTGATCAGTATCCGGCCAGCGCAGCCCCATACAGCAACGAATTGCACGCAATTTACATCAACACGCGGGCGGCGGCGTATGGCGACGAGAGGCTGCTTGACATCCTGGCGCACGAAATGCAGCACGCGATCCACCAGTTAGCCGATAATTCAGAAGCAACGTGGTTGAACGAAGGCCTTTCGGAGTTGGCAGTAACGGAAGCCGGCTACCGTGCCGGCAGCATATTCGGGTACCTGCGCCGCCCCAACACGTCGTTGGTGAACTGGCCAGCCGACCTCTCAGGGAACATCGGGCTGAATTACGGAGCCGCGGCCCTGTTCGCTCACTACATCCGAGAGCACTACGCGCCAGAGGGAGGATTGCAAGATTTGCTGGCAATTCAGAGCGACGGGATAGCTGCGGTGGATGAGTTTCTGGCAGTGAGGAGAGCAGAGTCCAATGATGGAGGCATGGCGGATTTCCACACGGTTTTCGCCGACTGGATGGTCGCCAACTTGTTGGACGAAGACTTGGGTCCGTACGGATACCGGGATCTGGACACCCAGGCGTCGGTGACCGTAAGGACGGATGCAGGCGACGACGGCGAATCCCGGTCGCTGCAGCAATACGGCGTCGACTATGTGCACATTCGGGACGCCGAGGGTCCGGTAACGGTGCAATTTGAAGGATTGGGAACGGCGTCTTTGCTCCCGACCGAGGTGGATGGGCAGTGTTGGTGGAGCAATCGCGGCGACACGAAATCGGCAACACTGACACGAAGGTTGACGGCGCCAGACCCTGCGCAGGATGGGTCCGTTCCAAACCTGACCTACCGATATTGGCACGATATTGAGGAGGATTGGGACTACCTGTATGTTTCGTTATCGGTCGACGACGGAGCGACGTGGGACATTCTGACGGCATCCGGGACGACCGATGAAAACCCGGTGGGGAACGGCTACGGATACGGATACACCGGCTTTTCCGGCGGATGGCAGGACGGTGCGGCTTCGTTGAGCAACTACGCGGGTCGCGATGTGATGGTGCGGTTCCATTATGTCACCGACGATGCTATCAACGGGCCCGGAATGTGCGTCCAGGATATGAAAATCTCAGGACACGCGAACGCGAGCGATGGGGGCGATTGGGTTCCAGATGGGTTCGTGCTGGTGAATAACCAGGTTCGTCAAGACTGGATAGTTTGGGTGATAGTTGACGGGCCTGAGCAATCGGTACATCGCATGCAACCCACATGGCATGAGAGTCGCGGGCGGCTGGTCGGATCACTGGCAGTTGACGTTGGGTCGGAAGGCCGATTGATCGTAACCGTGGCCCCGACCGCGCCGGCAACGATGCAGCCGGGCGTTTACCGGGTTTGGGTAGAGCCGTCCGGGTAGGTGGCACCTGGACTGTCGCTCAATCGCGGGGACCCTGGCGCGAGGACGGAACGCCAGGACGGGTTTCGAGAAGTTGTTCGGCGAATTCCAGCAACGCTCCGTCCCGTTGGCAAGCGAAGCAATGCCAAAGCACCGATGGCAGGAACAAGCGAAATCGCGTGACGCGGCAGAATGGACAGCAGCCAGCGAGCGTGTGCCGCTGCGACGCGGAGACCCCGGCGACCGACAGCGTGGTGAAGGTCGCTGCCAACTGGATGAGCCGACCTCGTCGCACTGGCCCAGTCGGGTCGGAGCCCATGGTGCGTCCGCCGCGGAACCGGAGCTCCTCGCCGAGCCGTACGTATAAATCTCCCGGGATTTCCACTGACCGCTCGGGGTCTGGGAGGCTCAAAGCAGCGGCCAACGCATAGAGAGTCGGTTCGTTGAGGGACGGTAAAACTCCCGCGAGATCGCCGTGGGACAAGCTGTGCAGACGATCCAACAATTGGCGAAGATATTCCGGCGAAAAGGCTGGGTAGTGGACGTACGGATACAGGGATGGCGGATCGGGATTGAGGGTTTCTGTAGCGCTGTCCGTGGGGAACGCGTAGCTGGTCAATGTGTCGGGAACCTCCGATGCAAGTTGATAATCTCACGATAAACCGCCTCGGGTACATCGCGCCACCGGTGGGTGTCCTCACGCGTACCCACCTGCAATTGCGTGGTGAAAGGGCGGAAAGGTCGATTTCCCGCTCATTTCCTCTCGTTTCCGCTGATTCAAGCAGGGCATTGGGCGGGTCGTGGGGCTGAATGGGGGCCGATGGCAGGTTTTTGGCGGCGTATTTAGCAGTATTGGCGGGCAGGTGAACGGGTTTGAGGAGGGAAGTCAGCGGGTGTTGGGAGGTGGACATTGGGACGACCCTCGCGGGCATGGGTGGCCGATTGGGATTGAGGCGTTACGTAATATGGTATGGATGGCGCAGGGCTTGGAGCAAGGGGGAAGTGTCGCAGGGGTGTGGGGTGTCCGAACTGGTGGTATTTTGGCGAGAATTGGGTGATGTTGGGGGCGATGGCAGGTCTTTTTTGCCACTAAATGCGCGTGGATCACAAGAAGTCAGGCGTTTTGGCACCGACAGGAATGACTGTGCCACCTGAATTGAGGCGACGGGGATGCTCGCAGCGCCGGGTTGCGCAAAGCGGGTACGCGTGAGGTCGGTGTTAGTTCGGATGCCGCGTCCCAAAAAAAAGAACACGGCCCGCCGGATTGCGGGCCGTGTAGCGCTCGGCGGGATTATTGGGCGCTCAGGGCATATCGCCGTGAGCCCAGGCTTTGATGAGGTGGTGAGCGATGGCTATGGGGCCGGGAACCGTGAGTTCGTCGCTGCGGCCTTCGAGGGCTTTCAGAACCTCGGAGCGGTCGAACCACTTGACGTCGGTCATTTCCTCGTTGTCCATGTTGATGTTGGTGGTATCGGCTTCGGCGATGCAGCCGATCATGAGGGACGAGGGAAATGGCCATGGTTGAGAGGAGTGGTAGCGGACGTTCTTGACGCGGATGCCGGCCTCCTCCATAACCTCGCGAGCGACGGCTTCCTCGATGCATTCGCCCTGGTCCATAAACCCGGCCAGAGCGGAGTAGGCGCGCATCCGCTGGAGGCGGCCGCGGGACTGACCGAGAAGGCAACGGTCGCCTTCAGTGTCGGCAACGACGGTGATGACCACCGGATCGGTGCGCGGAAAATGCTGGGCGCTGCAGGCCGGGCACTGGCGCACCTGCCCGCCGCGTCCCTTGTCGGTGGGATGGCCGCAGACGGAGCAGAAGCTGTGGCGTAGGTTCCAGTCCAGTTGCGCGCGGGCCTGCGACAGCATACCGGTGTTGGGGCCGGACATGGTCTCGCCGGCGGTGCGGCAATCCTCGAAATGCCAACCGGTGGCATCAAGGACCTGCTCGGCGGCGGCGGCGTCTTTTGAAAGGTCGTAAGCGAAATGGGCGACGCCGTCCAGCAGACCGAGGAAAATCCATTCGGCGCTGGCGGGCAGGGGCTGTGCCTGCTGGGTGGACAACCAACCGAGCTCCGGAGGAGAGTCGTCGGTCAGCAGGACGTTGAGGTTGCGGAAGGGCAGAAACCTGGTGTGGGGTTCCTGGGACTGTTGGATGATCCAATCCTCGTCGCGGCGTTCGACCTCGCCGCGGTTGAAGGGATTGTCAGCGAAGATGTGGGGTGGGTACATGTTTGATGGGATCTCCGTACAATTTCGGCAAGTGGGCGACATTGTATCGCGAAATGCCGGGTCATACCGGTAGTTCCATCGCCAGCAGGCCCTTATGCGACTACTGCCCCAGAAATTAATGTCAGCGAATCACCGGTTTTATGCATCACTGTCTGCCGTACCTCAGGGCTATAGTTGGCACGAGGCGTTGCCGTACCGGGTCGACGACGAGAAGCGCGCCTTCCAGCGTGTACGCCCCAAGCAGAGCAGGCGCGCCTTCGTCGGTGAAGATTACTAACGTTGGTGTCTCGATTCCCTCGACACTGACATTTACGATACCGAGGTCGTCCTCAACGATGCTGCCGTCAGCCAGTTCGGAGCGGATGCGGCGGCACGGAACGATCCCCAGATCGTGCAATAGGTTTGCCGGCAGGCAGGTGTACGTGGAGGCGGTGTCAACGGTCGCATCCACCGTCTCGGTGCGGCCCCCATCGGCGGCAACGATTTCGATGGGATAGGTAAAGGTTCCCACATCAGCCTCCCTGCGCCGACGGGTATTCGGGGCGGCGACGTTCGCGGAGGGCGGCGAGACCTTCCTTGACGTCATCGCCGAAGAAGCCGAGGGCTTCTGCCAGCAGGGAATAGTCGAACGAGGTGTGGCCGGCCTGGCGGAGCCATTGGTTGAGGGCACGCTTGGTGAAACGGATGGCTGGCTGTGGGCCGTCGGCGAGGCGGTGGGCGATGCGCATGGCGGTCTCCATGAGTTCATCGCGCGGCACGGCCATGCTAACGAGGCCGATGCGCTCGGCTTCCCTGCCGTCGAGGAAGTCGCAGGTGAGCAGGTAGTATTTGGCCTTGGCCATGCCGCAAAGCAGGGGCCAGATGATCGCCGCGTGGTCGCCGGCGGCGACACCGAGACGGATGTGTCCGTCAGTGATGCGGGCATCCTCAGCGGCGATTGAGATGTCTGCCATGAGGGCGACCGCAAGGCCTGCGCCGACCGCGACGCCGTTGATGGCGGAAATGACCGGCTTGTCCAGATTCAGGATGTTGTAGACGATGTCGCCGGCTTCCTGGGTGTTCTGGGCTACGATGGCCGGGTTGTCGATGGCCTGCTCGATCATTTCGAAATCGCCGCCGGCTGAGAAGGCCTCGCCGGCTCCGGTGACGACGGCGACGCGCACCTCGGGATCGGCGGCGATGTCGAGCCAGATGCGGCTGAGTTCGTTGTGCAGCCGGAAATTCGTGGAGTTCAGGGTCTCCGGACGGTTCATCGTGATGGTGATGATGCCGTCGGTCTTTTCGATGAGCAGGTGTTGGTACGAGGAATAATCGGTCAAGGTGGGTCTCCTGGAGGATTCGCGATTACCAGACAATCTGGGCCTGTTGCAGCGCATTGAGCTCGGCCTCGTCCATGCCGAGCAGGCCGCAGAATACCTCGTGGTTGTCCTGGCCGAGTTCCGGGGTCCAGCGCAGCGGGTCGGTGGGAGTTTCCGAAAACCGCCAGGGTGGCGCGACGGCCCGCTGCTCACCGCGGGTCGGGTCGGTGGTCAACGGGAATGCGTTCCTGGCCGCGAGGTGACGGTCATCCATCAACTGGTCGGCGGACAG
>JAJDXU010000244.1 GCA_022823105.1 Dehalococcoidia bacterium | reverse complement strand
CTAATATTACAGTCGCGCTTAGTTTGATAGGATAAGCCCATGACTACTGGTGAGAGCGGAGGGGTTGGAAATGAGTCGGGCGTTGCTGGAGGGAGAGGCTGTGCTGAGGGAAGTGCTGGAGTGGGAAGTCGGGCTGCAGGCGCTACACCAGCGTATCGCGGGGCGTTTTAGCCGCAGTGAGTCGCGGCAACGGGTTCTGTCCTACCTGAAAGGATTGCTGGGGTCGGTGGAGCGCAAGAACGGGTGGCAGTTAGCCGAGCATGCTGGCGATGCCACCCCCGACGGGGTGTCCGCCGGAGGCGGACTGGCGGTGTACAACTGGGATGCGGATGCGGTGCGGGATGATCTGCAAGGGTACGTGGTGGAGCATCTGGGCGACCCAGGGGCGGTGCTGGTGGTGGATGAGACGGGGTTTCTGAAGCAGGGGAGGAAGTCGGTGGGGGCAAAGCGTCAGTACAGCGGCACGGCGGGGAAGGTGGAGAACTGTCAGATCGGAGTTTTCCTGGCCTATGGCAGCTGTTACGGCGCCGCTTTTCTGGATCGGGAGTTGTATTTGCCCCAGGAATGGGTGGAGGATATGGAGCGGCGGCAGGAAGCCGGCGTACCGGAAGGAGTGGTCTTCCGCACCAAAGCACAATTGGCCCAGGGGATGATCGCCCGGGTAGTGTCGGCTGGCGTGCCCTTTGGCTGGGTCGCCGGTGATACGGTGTACGGCAACGACCGCCGGTTGCGCCGGTGGCTGGAGGAGCAGGGCCTGCCCTACCTGCTGGCGGTGAAGAGCAATGAGCCCCTGTGGGCTGATACAGAGCGCGGCTCGACCCAGGTGGCGGCCCGTGAGTTGGCCCAGCAGATACCCGATGACCAGTGGCAACGTCTCAGCGCTGGAGACGAGTCCAAAGGGCCACGCCTCTACGATTGGGGCCGATTGCAGGTCCGTCCCTGGTCAGAACCGGACCAGGGGCATTGGCTGTTGGTGCGTCGTCCGCCTGCGGCGGATCGCCGATCCCGAAGACCTGGCCTATTACGCCTGTTTTGGGGCGGTGGAAGTGCCGCTGGCCGAACTGGTGCGGGTGGCGGGCAGCCGCTGGATCATCGAAGATGCCTTCAAAGAAGCCAAGCAGGAAGTGGGTCTGGACGAATACGAGGTGCGCCGTTGGGTCGGATGGTACCGGCACATCACCCTGGTCCGCCTGCGGCGGACTGGCCCATGCTTTCCTCACGGTAACCCGGCGCTACGCCGCCGGTGGCGATGGAAAAAGGGGGCTATGCTCCCGGGAGAACTCATCCCGTTGACCGTGCCCGAGGTCAGGCGGCTGCTCTGCCGGCTGCTGTGGCTACCCCGAGGCAGTCCTGCCCTGACCATCCAATGGTCAGGATGGAGACGCCGCCATCAGGCCCGGGCCAGACAGTGTCATTACATGACACGCTTTCTGAGACTTTCACCACAAGCGCGACTGTAATATTAGGGCGGGGGTGTCTGAACTGGGGATTTTTGGGGAATTTGGGTGATGATGGGGGTCGATGGCAGGTCTTTTGGCCACAAAAGGCGCGTGAATCACAAAAAGTTTGGCGTTTTGGCAGAGATGTTCCTGTTTGTGCCACCTGCATTGGGGCGGCCGGGGCGCTCGGAGTGGCAGGTTGCGCAAAGCGGGTACGCGTGAGGTTTGTTTGTGTTGTTGGCGACTGGCGCGGGGCCTGCGGCGCCCAAAGCTACGCACCATGGTGGCGACGCCGGGATGACGTCGCCGGCGCACTCGTGTCTGCAGGTTGGTCATGAAGTGGGTACGGTCCGCCTGAGGCGGACCAAACGGCGCCGCAAATCCGCCTCAGGCGGATGGCGATGGCGTTCTTCAAGCCGCCTGCTTTCGCAGGGGCAGGCCGTGGTGGGCATTGGCGATGACCGGTCCCATCCCGCCGAAACCCGGAGGGTTCAGCGAGCGCAGGAACTCCAGCCGGAAGGAGCCGTCCTCGCTCGCTCCCACGTACGTGCCCAGGGCCTCCCGTTGACCGTGGCTGTTCACGCCGGCGGCCACGACCACGCGCTGACGCTGATCCACCTAAGTCAGACGACCGCCCGCTCTGACTTTCTGGGTGAGGGCCTCCAACCACACGTAGGGATAGGGACCGCCGCAGGGGGCTCGGACGAGAACCCCTCAGGCGGACACCATCCCGGTTTCGGTTACACCACGTGCGGGGACTTTACTCGGTGACAGTAGAGCCAGATTGGTGCGACGGGTAGCACGAAATTGGAGGCGCGAATGGTTCGGAATGGTGGCAATGCGGTGATTCCATGGCACGGTCGGCCTCCCCGATGGAAACGCGCTTGGCAACTCGTTCCTTACTCGGAGAGACCGACCTTTTTCAACACCTCAGCTCAAAGTGGGCATGCGTGAGGGGAGTCGCTATCCAGATGCGAGGTCGGGCAATCTGGCCACTCGGGCGCAGCATCGAGCAATCTCCGCTGACATACGCCTCACGTTACACTCGTCTCAACGGCCTGCGTGTTATCATCGGACCACAGGGGACACCATGGAAACAATCGGCTCAAATCTGCCTGCCTCCGACCCCGATTTTCAGGAGAACCAGGCGCGCATGGCGGCGTTGGTGGGGGAGTTACAGGAGCGCTTGGCCAACGCAAGATCCGGCGGCGGTGAACGAGCGGTCGATTTGCACCGCAGCCGGGGCAAGATGCTGGCCCGCGAGCGAATCGATCAGCTCGTGGATGGCAACACTCCCTTCCTCGAACTGAGCCCACTGGCGGCGTGGGAAATGTACGACGGCGAGGAATCCTCGGCCGGCATTGTCACCGGCGTCGGCGTAGTGCATGGGAAAGAGGTGGTCGTGGTGGCCAACGATGCCACGGTCAAGGGCGGCACGTATTATCCGATCACCGTAA
>JAJDXU010000005.1 GCA_022823105.1 Dehalococcoidia bacterium | reverse complement strand
AGCTTTGCATTGCATAAGACACGTTGGCAGGGCTATCGCATATGAAATCACTCACCTGTCACTCCGGCGAAAGCCGGAGTCCAGAACCTGTGAATGGCTTGATATTCCCATGGAAACAGTCGACTTCGGTCAATGGATACCGGCTTTCGCCGGCATGACGATACTAAACCGGTCATGTGCGATAGCCCTGTGCCTCAAGCGTACCCGCTTTGCAATTACGTGGTGAAAGGACGGAAAAACCGATTTCCCGCTCATATCCTCTCATTTCCGCTCGTTCAAGTAGGGCATTGGGCGAGTGGTGGGGCTGAATGGGGGCCGATGGCAGGGTTTTGGCGGCGATTTCAGTGGAATTGACGGTCAGATGGGCAGGTTGGGGGGAGCAAGGTTTTTGGTGTTGGGACGTGGGAATTGGGACGGCCTTCGCAGGTCCGGGTGGCGGGTTGGATATGGGGCGCTGGGTAATATGGTACGGAAGGGGTAGGGGTCAGAGCAAGGCGGAAGTGTCACCGGGACCGGAGGTGTCGGAGCTGGGGGTTTTCAGCGGGCACGCTTGAGGATTGCTGCCGGCAGCAGGTTTACCGACCGTAGGTTTACCCGCCGTAGGTCCGGGCCAGCACCGCCTCCAGTTCGTCCATGGTGTAGCGGTACTCCTGCGTTCCACGCTGCTGGATCACGAAGTGGGCGCACGCGGAGCCGATCTGCGCCGCCCGTTCCAGGCCCTCCTTGCGGATCAGGCCGAGGATGAACCCGCCACGGAAGGCGTCGCCGGCGCCCGTCGGGTCCACCACGTTGTCCGTGGGCACGCACGGCACAATGACCTCCCCGTCTGCGGTGGTGATGCGGGTGCCCTGCTCGCCCAGGGTGGTGACCATCGCGCCCGTCAACTGCATCAGCCCGCCCTTGTCGATGCCCGTACGTTCTGAGATCAGCGCCATCTCGTAGTCGTTGGCGATCAGCAGGTCGCTGTTGCGGATGCACTCGGTCAGGCCCTCGGCGTCCCAAACCGGCAGCGACTGGCCTGGATCGAAAATGGTGTAGACGCCGGCCTGCTTGCCATCCGCCGTGAAGTTGGACATATCGGTGAGGTTGCCGGGGCTGACGATGTTGATGGTGTCCGCCGGGTCCACCTGGCTGAAGTCAAAACCAGCCGCGTGCTTCATCGCTCCCGGGTTAAACCCGGTGATCTGGTTGTCGGCCAGGTCGGTGACGATGAAGGCCGAGGCCGTGGCCTCGTCCTCGACGATTTTCACGTCGTCCGTGGGGATGCCGTTCGCCGCCAGCCGCGTGAAGTAGTCCCGGTAGTCGTTGCCGATGGCCGCGATCAGCCGCGGCGTCTGCCCCAGCATCGCCAGGGAGTACGCGATGTTGCCGGCCGTGCCGCCGAAGTAGGCGTTGAACCCGTCCACCGTGAAGCTCAGGTTGATCTGGTGCACCCGCTCGGGCACGATGTGGTCGCCGAAGCGCCCGGGAAACGTCATGATGCGGTCGATGGCCAGGGACCCGGATACTAATACTTCCATTGATGATTCTTCCTTAAAGTCGTAAGTTTTGATTGATCGTAAGTCTTGATTGTTTCTTGCTCGCGTTCCGGGCGACTCAGCAGCCCCATTTCCCGGAGATTTCGCCGCCGAACTCCACCCCGTCGCCAACTTCAATCCCTTCGGTCGCCGCCTGCCCCGCGTTCAGTTCCAGTATGAAGCGGACCATGCCGGCCGACGGGTAGAGTTCCAGTTGATCACGCGGCGTGTCCAGCGGCGGGTTCGGCACGTCCGCCGTTACGCCCGCCACGGTGCAGTCCGCCCGGATCCACACCATGTCCAGTGGGAAGTGCATGTCCGGCATCCAGAACGTACGCGGCCCGTCCTCATCGTACACGAACAGCATCCCGCGCTCCGCGTCCATCGACGGACGGCCCGATAGTCCCTGGACCCGCTCTTCCGGCGTGACCGCCAGATCCACCACGTACACGGTGTCGCCGATGTGAACCAGCGGCCCGTCCGGCAGCGGCGTTGGAGTCGGTGCGCGGGTGGGTTCCGGCGTGGCGCTGGGAGCAGGCGTTGGCGTTGCAACGGGAGGAGAGGCGGCGGAGATGGTGGCCGTGGGAGCGCTTGTGGGAGGCGCCAGGGTCGATGTTGGCCGCACGGTGGCAGTTGGTGGGGATTGGGTTGCTGCCGCTGCTGCAGCCGGTCCGGTCGGCGGATTCGTAACGCCGGGGGGCGTTTTCGTGCACGCCATCATACCTGCGGCCATCATAAGCAGAACCGCAAGGGCCAGCGTGGGCGTCCATAGGCGAACCCGCACGACCCTGCGCATCCCGGGGATAACAACCGACAACGCCCGGAACTAGCCGATCTCGGCCTTGATGTCCGCGATGCGATCCCGCAGCGACCGGAGCAGCAGCGAGGTGGGCGGCGGGGCGACGTGGGTGTACCCAACGCCCATGTCCTGCAACTCTTTGGCCGTCAGCGGGAACGCCGGGTGGTTCATGGGCATGGACAGTTTGGCGCCGCCGGCCGCCTTCACCTCCGCCGCCAGTTCCTCCAACCGCGCCCGGATCACGGGGCTCTGCGGGTCGCGGATGCCCATGTACTCGGAGAAGTCCGTCGGCCCGATGGACACCAGGTCGATTCCCGGCAGATGCGCGATCTGCCCGATTTCGCTGATGCCCTTCTCGTCCTCGGTCATCACCGACAGAATGATGTTCTCGTTGGACGTGCGCGTGTGATCGTCCCAGTTGATGGTGCCGAATCGGGCGGCCCGCGTCCCGCCGGCGCCGCCGCGATGGCCCATCGGCGCGTACCGCACGGCGTCCACCGCCCGTTTGGCTCCCTCCAGCCCGTCGATGTGCGGGATGATGATGCCCTGGGCGCCGGCGTCCAGGAGCCGCAGGATCAGGTTCTCGTCGTTGCCGGGAATGCGAATCATGGACGTGACGCCCACCAGGTCGGCAGCCATGATCATCTGCGACACCAGGCCCAGGTCGAACGTGGTGTGCTCCATGTCGATGAACGCGGCGTCGAACCCGGCCAGCCCGATGATCTCCACCACCTGCGGGTCGGCGAAAGTAACGTAGGTTCCCAGGGCCAGCCGATTTTCGGTCAGCGCCTTTCTGACTTTGTTCTCCTGCATGGGAACAAACTCCTTGGTTTCAAATGGCGAACATCATAGCAGACGCCCCGCGTTGATCGTCCTCACAGGATGTCCAGCAGCTCAGTGAGGCTGCGAATCTCCAGGTCCGGCGCGATACCCGTATCGTTGGCCGCCCCGTCCCGATTCAGCCACACGCTGCGTATCCCGGAGTTGTTCGCGCCGATCACATCGCTGCGCAGGTTGTCGCCCACGTGGGCCACGTTGGCCGGTTCAACTCCGGGTCCGGCCAGCGCGAACTCGAAGATGCGCGGGTCCGGCTTGGGGACGCCGCACTCATGGGCGAACACGATGAAGTCGAACACGTCGTCCAAACCGACCATCTGGGGCGTGTTGTTTCCGTTGGAGATGATGCCCAGCCGGAACCGGCTTTTCAGCGCTTCCAGGACGCCGGGCGCGTCGTCGAATGGCCGTGCCCCGGCTATCCGCTCCTCCCAGTACAGCCGGTAGAGTTCCTCGGCCGCGCCCCGGGCACGGTATCCGACGTGCTCCACGGTTCTGACCATGGCGGTGTACCGGATTTCCTCCTGCGTGGCCGCGCCCTCGCCCAACTCGTCCGCAACCGCATCTCGAATTTCCATCATCTTTTCTACGGTGAGTTGCCGTGCCGAGTCTCCGGGCGCCAACTGGCGCAGCCGTTCCAGCGTGATTGCCAGGGCATGCTCCATGGCCGACTGGAAATCCCACAGGGTGTCATCCATGTCGAAGGTGATCGTCGTGATCTGGCTCGCGCCATCCATCTTTGCCGGCATTGCCACTCCGCTCGCGTCCGTTTCGGCCGTTATCGCGCGGGGTATCCTACTCAAGCCTGCCCCAACGTTCAACGGTGCGGTGCGTGAAAGAACGAGCGTCGCCGTCAATCCGCCCAATAATCATCGCGCAGAACCTGTCCGCCTCCGGCGGCGGAGCACGTGGCCCTAACCCCGTGCGCGTCGATGATGATGGCCGTTTTCATTGACAAGCACCGGGCCGGTTGGTACGATTTTCGCGCCACAGTACCGCAATTGGAGACGCCGAATCGTGCCGAAAGAGATCGAGAGTATTCACCAAGGAACCTCGCGCCGCCGCTTCCTGGGCGTGCTCGGGATCGGTGTCGCCGGCGCTGCGGCGCTGGCCGCTCTGACGCCACTCGGCCGGCGCAATCAGTCCGCCGAAGCAGCCAACGAGTTCCCCGGGCCGGATTCGATCTTCCACCCGGCGCAGGACCCACGAACCGACCCGCGTCGTTAGTTTCTCTCACATCGCAACAACGAGGGGCAGCCGTCCGGTTGCCCTTTTTCTGTGGGCGGATTACCGACACAGATTAGCGCCGTCCGAATTCCCGCTCCAGTTGGTATTCGGTGAAGTGGATCACCGTCGGCCGGCCGTGCGGGCAGTTGTGCGGGTTCTCCGTGGATTCCAGTTGGCGCAGCAGGGCATCCATTTCGTCCGTGCTGAGACGGTCTCCGGCCCGCACCGCGCCATGGCACGCGATGGTGGCAGCCAACGCGTCCTCCCGTTCCATCACCACCTGCTCCACTGATACCGCGTCCAGCAGGTTGACCAGGGCCGCCGCCGGATCCGGGTTGTTTCGCGCCGTCAACGCCGCCGGCACCGCCCGCACCAGCCACGCATCCCCGCCGAACGGTTCCAGTTGGAAGCCGTACTCCGCCAGCATTTCCGCATAATCCTGCAGCGTCGCAGTCCGGGCCAGGTTCAGCTCCACGGGAGTTGGGGCCAGCAGGGGTTGGGCGACGGTCTCCCGACGTTCGCTGCCCGAACGGATCCGGTCGTACACAACCCGCTCGTGGGCCGCGTGCTGGTCCACCAGGTACATTCCCTGGTCTCCTTCCGCCACGATATACGTCTGACGAATCTGCCCGACTACCCGCAGGCCGGTCAGCACGTCCCGCAGCGAGCCGCCCGTTGGAGCCAACCCGGTGGTCGGCAGGGCGAGGGTGTCCGACGGCGGCGACTGGGATCGCCCGGCCCAGGGCTGCGCCGACGGATAACCGGACGATCTATGAGTCTCCGAGTATGTTTCCCCGGTTACTGCGAATGAACGGGACACCTGGCGCACGGGAGCGTGGGCCACCAGCGCGTCGCTCACCGCCCGTTGCACCGCCGAGAAGATCCGGTTCTCGTTGCGGAACCGGACTTCGCGCTTGGTGGGATGGGAGTTGACGTCAACATCAGCCGGCGGCAGAACCAGGTTGATCACGGCCAGCGGATAGCGGCGGTCGGGCAGCGTACCCCGGTAGGCCTGCTCGATGGCGTACATGATCGAACGGTGGTACACCCAGCGCCGGTTCACCAGCAGGGTGATGTACGACCGGTTGTGCCGGTTGAGATCGGGAGCGCCGGTGTACCCGGAGACCGCCATCTCGCCCTCGTTGGCCGAGACCGGCAGCATCCGGGAAGCCGTGTCCCTCCCATACAGGGAGAGGATCACATCCTGCAGGCTGCCGTTGCCCGTCGTGTTCACCTGCTCCCGGCCATCCGCAGTCAGCGTGAACCGGACATCCGGGCAGGCGAGCGCGTAGCGGGTCACCACCTCCTGGATGCGCGCGGTCTCCGCAGCCGGCGATCGCAGGAACCGTCGACGGGCCGGCACGTTGCCGAACAGTTCGACCACCTGCACCGTCGTTCCAACCGGGCATCCGACCGGCTCTTCGGCCACCAGATTGCCGTACCGGAGGTCGATCCGGGCGCCGGTGTCCGCATCTGCGGGGCGAGTCGTGCACGTGACTCTCGCCACCGCGGCGATGCTGGGGAGTGCTTCGCCGCGGAACCCCAGCGTGCCCACGGTCTCCAGATCTGAGGCGGTCGCCAGCTTGCTGGTGGCATGGCGGCGGAACGCCAGCGCGAGTTCGTCGGCGGGGATACCGGAACCGTCGTCGGACACCCGGATCTCGGATACGCCTCCGCCGCTTACCGACACGGAGACGCGAGTTGCCCCGGCGTCGAGCGCGTTTTCCAGCAGTTCCTTGGCCACGGAGGCCGGCCGCTCCACCACCTCGCCGGCGGCGATCTGCGCGGCCACGTTCGGGGGGAGTTGGCGAATCGGCATAACCGGAGAAACCTCGTCCCTTATTTTAACCGCATGAGCGCCCTGGTTGCATTCACCAGGGCGCTGGGATGGCAGGGACGGCGCCGCAAACTAGAACAGTGGGATCTTGGTGCCCTTGGCCCGGTACTGCCGGTCCTCGGAATCGCCTGTTTCCGTAAAATCGCAGATGATGCGGTAAATCCTCTCCATCTCGTGGTCAACGCTGCGCGAGAAAAAGTACGGGGGCACCCAGACGCCGCCGAACGCTGCGACGATTTCCGGATAGTCGTCAATCACGAACTCCGGCTCAATGGGAATTTTCAGTTCTTCCAGGCGCTCGTGGTAGTGGTGGGTGGGCTTCTCGTAGACGCCGCTCACGAACCGGTGCAGTTCGTGCTTCTCGATGACCTCCCATCGTTCGCCCATCCCTGACCAGATGTAGATTTCGTGGCCGTCGTCCAGCAACTTTTGGAAGGTGTCTATTGTTCCGGGACGCAGGGTGTCGTCCAGCCCCAGGATGGTGTAGTCCACATCAAAAAAGATTTTCATGGCAGGTCGTCGCGTTAGTGGTCCGTCGCAGATGCGTTTTGCTTACCCGGAAATGGCCTCGGTGATGGCCTTGACGCTGGCTCCGATCAGGAGCCGGTCGCCCAGGCGCACCAGCGGCCGGCGCACCAGCCTGGGTTCCTCCAGCATGAGAGAGAATTTGCGCTCATCGGATAGTTCGGCGGCGGTCAGGCCCATCTTCTTCAGCGATGGGCTCCGGCTCGCGAACATGGCGCTCACACCGGGCTTTCCCACTTCGGCGACCAGATCGCTGAGCTCCCGCTCGGTAAACGGTTCTTTGAAATAGTCCCGTTCAGTCACCGTCAGTCCGTTCTGCACGAGCAACTCCCGCACTTTGCGACAGCTACTTCAACGCGGCCACCAATAGATCGTCGCCGAATCAGTCATTTCATCATCTCCACGCCTGGTGAAATGCGATTTTTCCGTTTCCCAACCGGATGCACAGTATATACGGAAATTTCGATACGTCCTTTATGCCCATCACCGTGATGCAAGCGGTAAACCCAATCCACGAAAAATAATGATCGGACTCTGACATTCTATACCCATGGCCATGCCATGCTCGCGGGGCGGAAGTAAATTTTCTGTAAATTATGAGAATCTCCCGCCGAATCACGTCTTGCGAGCCTGCTCCTGCAACTCGTACAGCTTGTTGATCGCCTCCAGCGGCGTGAGGTTTCCAATATCCAGCTCGAGGATGGCACGGGCGAGTTCCGCCTCGTCCCGGTCGAAAAGCGGGAGGGCGAGCTGAGGGGGTGGGGTTTTGCCACGCCGCTGGGCCCGCCCGGCCGGTTTATCCCGCTCCAGCTCGGTCAACAATTCCTGCGCCCGGTTCACCACCGAAGTCGGCATGCCGGCCAGCATCGCCACGTGCACGCCGTAGGACCGGTCGGCTCCGCCGGGCACGATTCGGTGCAGGAATGCGACGCGCCCATCCTCCTCCGACACCGCCACCCGGTAGTTCCGCACGCCCGGCAGCGTCGCGGCCAGGTCGGTCAGTTCATGGTAATGGGTGGCGAACAGGGTCTTGCTGCTGACTTTGGGGTTGTTGTGCAGATGCTCAACCACGGCGCGGGCGATGGACAATCCGTCGTAGGTGCTGGTGCCGCGCCCGATCTCGTCCAGGATGACCAGCGAACGCCAGGTGGCCTGGTTCAGGATGGCGGCGGTTTCCACCATTTCAACCATGAAGGTGGATTGCCCGGTGGCCAGGTCGTCCTGCAACCCCACCCGCGTGAAAATCCGGTCCACCAGGCCGATGGAGGCCGAAGTCGCGGGGACAAAGCTGCCCACCTGCGCCATCAGGACGATGATGGCGACCTGCCGGATATAGGTGGATTTCCCCGCCATGTTGGGCCCGGTGATCAGCATGATCTGGGCATCATCGGCATCCAGCGCGGCGTCGTTGGGCACGAATTCGCCGGCCCCGAGGACGCGTTCCACCACCGGATGGCGGCCCCCCACGATGCTGATGGCGCTGCCGCCGCTCAACTCGGGCCGCACGTATCCATGCCGCGCCGCGATATTGGCCAGCCCTGCAAACACATCGACCCTGGCGATGGCCGCCGCCATCCTCGAAATGCCGTCGGCATGGTCGGCGATCTGCTGGCACACTTGCCGGTACAGCGTACGTTCGAGCTGTTCCAGCCGTTCCCGAGCGTCCAGCACCTGACCCTCGTATTCTTTCAGTTCGGGCGTGATGTAACGTTCCCCGTTGGTCAGGGTCTGCCGGCGCTGGTAATCGTCGGGCACCAGTTCCAGGTTGGAGCGGCTGACCTCGATGTAGTAACCGAACACCTGGTTGAACCCCACTTTGAGGTTGCGGATGCCGGTGCGTTCGCGCTCCTGGGACTCCAGGCTGGCGATGAATCCCCGGGCGTCCCGCGACATGGAGCGGATGCGGTCGAGTTCGGGGGAGAATCCTTCCCTGATGACCCCTCCGTCGCCGGGCTGGGTTGACGGTTCGTCCGCGATTGCAGCGTCGACCAGGTTCGCCACTTCCGGCAGCGGCCGCAGGCCAGCAGCCAGCCAGCCCATGCCGTCCGCCCCTTCGCCGGTCAACGCGGGCTCCAGGCGTTCGGCCGCCCGCAGGCTCTGCCGCAACGCCAGCAGATCGCGGGGCGGAGCGTTCTGGGTCTGGATGCGCGTCAGGATGCGTTCCAGGTCCGCAACGTCCGACAGCGCGGCGGTCGCGTCGTCACGCCGGAAGGCGTTGTTGTAGAAAAAGTCCACCGCATCAAGCCTGCGCTCCAGCCTCTCCAGGTCCAGCAGCGGCCGACCCAGCCATCTCCGCAGCAGGCGGGCGCCCATGGCGGTTCTGGTGTCGTCCAGCGCCGCCAGCAGGGAATAATCGCGGGAGTCCCGGCGACCGGCCTCGAACAACTCGAGGTTGCGGCGGGTCTGGGGATCCAGCGTCATGTACGCGTCGCTCTCCAACACGCGGGGCGGCGCGAGGCGCGGCCGCTCTCCCTGCCAGGTATAATTGAGGTAGTCAACGATGGCGCCGGCGGCCCGCACCGCCATGGGCATCGATTCCACGCCGCGCGACTCCAGCCCGTACGCCTCCAGCGACAGCACGCCGTAGTGGTCCAGCAGGGAACGGCGCGCGATCTCCGGGTTGAAGGCGGAGGCGTCGAGAGCCGTGATAACGGCCGCGGGCCCATCGGCGGCGGGCAGAGCGGGCAGCTCAAAGTCGGGCGGGATCAGGATTTCGGACGCTTCCAGCCGCGCCAGTTCCAGTGGCAGTTCGCCCAGCGGGATTTCCGCCACTGAGAATTCCCCGGTGGTCACGTCCACGTAGGCCAATCCCGCCCGGTCATCGGCGGAGCAAACGGCGGCGAGATAGTTGTTGGCCCCCTGGTCGAGCAACGCGGATTCCAGCACCGTTCCGGGCGTCACCACGCGCACCACCCCACGTTCGACGAGGCCCCTGGACAGGGCCGGGTCGCTGAGCTGCTCGCAAATGGCCACCTTGTAACCCTGGCGGATCAGTCGGGACAGGTTGGTTTCCAGCGAAACCGCAGGTACGCCGGCCATCGGGATGCGGGTGTCCTTGCCCATGGAACGCGAGGTCAACGCGACCTCCAGGGCCTCGGACAGCGTTTTGGCATCGTCGTCGAAGCACTAGTAAAAGTCGCCCATCCTGAACAGGAGGATGGCGTCCGGGTACGAGTGCTTGATGGTCAGGTACTGCCGCCGGACGGGCGTGAGCCGGGCGCTGGTGGTAACCATGCCGCGATTTTACATTACCCCAACTAACCCTGTTTGTAGAAGCCTGTTGTGGGAGGACACAAAAAAACACGGGGGCGAACTGCCATCCGCCCCCGTCGGGTCCTGCTGGTACGTTCGGCCGCTTATTCTTTCCAGAACCGCTCTTCGGTCCAGCGCCAGCCGGTCGCGGTAACGATCTCACGGCTGGACTCAATCATGCCGGGATGTCCGCAGGCGTAGATGAGCGTGTCGTCCTGGTTGAGGTCGAATTTCTTCACATAATCGGCCACGATGTTGTTCAGCCGCCCGGTGGCTCCGGTCCAGGCCGCGTTGCGCTCCTCCGTGGGGCGGCTGATTGCCGGGACGAACGTGAGGGTCTCGGAGTGCTGTGCCGCCGTGCTGGCCAGTTCCGTGTCGTAAACCAGCTCGTCCAGGTAGGATGCCCCTTCCAGCAGGTAGAAATGGTGCCCGGTATGTCCGCGATGGATGAAATCTCGCACGATACTGACGAAGGGCGCCACCCCGGTCACGGTGCCTAGCATCAGGTGCTGCGTCGCGGTGCGGTCCATCAGGAAGATGCCCTTGGCCCGCGGACGGATCGACATGGTGTCGCCGATGTCCATTTGCCACATCCTGGGAGTGAGTTCGCCGTCGGGAACCAGTTCGACGAAGATTTCCAGGAAGGGTTCGTGTGGAGCCGACGCGATGGAGTAGGCGCGCTCGATCCCGTCCAGGCCGAGGGTGCAGTATTGCCCCGGCTTGAAGTTGAACTCGAACCCCTGCGGTTCCATCTTGATGACCATCAAGTCATCCGTGTAGTCGACGCGCTCCACGAGGCGGGCGCGGGGCAGGTTCGCGGTGCGATCCCTGCGCGCGGTGGCGGTTCGGACACTGGTCATAGTAACTCCATTCGGTCGACAGTAGTTCGCTCAAGCCACGCGGGCGGCGCATAACTCCGGCCAGCGGGAACGCACATGCTAAGCCGTCACCAGCTTTTCCACACGGCAGGGTTCAATCTGGAGCCCCGGCACTCGCGCCATGGGGTTCACGTCTTCGGACATCTGCAACTCGACGGCCAGTTCCCCGAAAAGCGTGGTGATGGCCACTGCCCCGCGCGGAACGGACGCGCTCGCTCTGACGGCGCCGGTGATTCGTCTGGTGGACGTGACGACCACGACGGCATCGCCTTCGGCCAGGTCCCACTCTGCCGCGTCCTGAGGGTTGAGTTGCACCTCTTCGTCCCGGACGATCCGGTTGAGGTCACCGTGCTCGATGGTGGTGTCGCGTTCCTGCTGCAGCAGGACCCGGCCGGGTACCAGCAGGGCGGGATATTCCGGCTCCGTCTCCCAATCGATAACCCGGAATCGCGGGGCGCCCGGTTCGGCTTTGCCGTTGGGGAAGCCGTCGGCGTAAAGGACCGGCGAGGACGGGCTGTCGGAGGCCGGGCACGGCCACTGGATTCCGCGTTCCTCGCGGGAGGTGTAGAGGATCTGGGTGGGCCGTGGAGATTCGACCCCGGTCTGCATCACCAGGGAAGATTCCCGGGCCAACCGGTCATAGCTGATGCCGCCGTAGTGCTGGGTTACCGAGGCGATCTCGTCCATCAACGCTGCCGGATCGTCGTAGCTGATGCCATCTATGCCCAACCGCCGGGCCAACTGCTCGAAAACCCAACCCTCGGGTTTCGCGTCGTTGTTCCGCACCGACACCGCCGGCCGGACTCGCTGGATGCGCCTTTCGATGTTGGTGAATGTCCCGTCCTTCTCCGCGAAGGTCACTCGGGGCAGCACCACGTCCGCGATCTGAGCCGGCTGCGTGAGGAACGTGTCCATTACGACCAGGAAGTCCAGTCGCTCCAGCGCGGCGAGGCCGTCGCCCAGCAGGCCGTTGGTGAAGTTCGGGCTGTCGCCGACGACGATCATGGACTTTATATCGCCGGACGTGGCGGCGTCCAGCATCTCTCCGACGCCCATGCTGTGTCGCGGCGGGGGCAGCGGCGCTCCCCAGATCTCCTCGACACGGGCCCGGTTGCTGTCATCGAACAGCGGGCCGCCGCCGGGCAGCCGGTTGGGTATGCAACCGATGTCGGTGGCTCCCTGCGTGTTGGCGCCCTGCCTCATGGGGAACAGGCCGCCTCCAGCTTGCCCCACGTTGCCGGTGAAAAGCGCCAGGTCGCACAGCGCGACGACGCAATCTCGGGTGACGGCGGCGGGCACGTTGTCCAGGCCGTAAACGATGGCCGCGTTGCCGGCAGTGGCGTACAGGCGGGCAGCCTGCACGATGTCGTCGCGCGGAACGCCGGTGGACGCGATGGCTTCATCGTCAATCCGCTCCAGTTCGTAGAGCAGAGTGTCGTGGTCGTCCACGTTGTCCGCCATCCACTCGGCGTCCACCAAGCCTTCGTCCAGCACGGTTTTCAGGATTGCCCCGATGAGCAGCAGCTCGGCGCCGGGGGTTGGCCTGAGCCACAGATGCGCGTAACGGGTGAGTTCAACCTCGCGTGTGTCGATCACGATCAGCGGGACGCCGCTCATTGCGGCCTGCTTGATGGGGACGCCGACAACGTTGTGGCTCTCGGTCAGGTTGGTGTTGAAAACGAGGATGCAATCGGAGTCCTTCAGTTCCCAGATCGAATTGGTGGCTCCCGGGTATCCCAGCACATCCTCGAGCCCACGAGTCAGGTCCGGCTGGACGTTGCCGGAGTGGTCCAGGTTGTGGGTCTGCATCCCGATGTGGGCGAACTTCTGCGCCAGGTAAAATTCCTCGTTGGTGCTGTCCGCCGCCGTGATCAGGCCGAACCCGGTTCCCGATTGGTGCGGTCGCAGCCGTTCCGTAACGAGGTCCAACGCTTCGTCCCACGTCGCCGGCTCAAGGATCCCGTTGCGCCTGATCATCGGACGGCGCAGCCGGTCGCCACTGGTCAGGTGGCTCAAGCCGAACTTGCCCTTGTAGCAGGCCTGCCCGTGGTTTGCCGGGGAATTGTACTCCGGGATAGCCCGGATCACCCGACCCTGCTGGTTGATTTCCAGGTTCATCTGGCATCCCACCGGGCAGTGGGTGCAGATGGTTCGCTGCACGGTGGCGGCCTTCTCCCACTTGTTTTCCCGTTCGGTGAGCGCGCCCACCGGACACACGTCCAGGCACGCGCCGCAGAATTCGCACCCGGATTCCAGCAGGGAGGTTCCGAATGACGTTCCCACCAGCGCCTTGCCAGACCGCTCGGTGAAACAGATCGCGCTGTCGCCGCGCACTTCTTCGCAGACGCGGACGCAACGTCCGCAGGTGATGCAGAGGTTGTAATCCCGGTCGTAGAACGGGTCGCTGACCTCCAGCGGGATGTCCCGGTACATGTAGGTCATGGGGGATTCCAGTTCCATCCCCAGATAGCGGACGGTGTCCTTGAACTCGCAACGCTCGTTCTTGGGGCACGTGACGCAACGGTCGTTGACGGAAACGTGCCGGAGGCAGACATCGGACGGCCCGCAGATTTCCACCCGGTGGCAGGTCAGGCAGCCGTTGGGGTGCTCGGCGATGAGCATCTGCATGACGGAGCGGCGCAGTTCGTTCACGTCGGGGGTTTCGCTCCAGACGGTCATGCCGTCGGTGGCCGCCAGGGTGCAGGCGGCCGGGAATCCCGGCACACGGCCCCGCTCATTTTCCGCGACCACCACGCACATGCGGCATGCCGCGTACGGTTTCATGCCCGAGTGATAGCAGAGATAGGGGACATACACCCCGGCATCGATGGCCGCTTCAAGGACCATCTTCCCGGGTTGCGTCCTGATTTCCACCCCGTCTATCGAGATGGTAATGTCGTCAGGCATGGATGCTCCTAATCCGCGGTTGCATAGGCCGGCAAGGTTCGCATGGCAACCGACTAGCGACGCGTGAGTCTCGGCGAATAGACCTGCTCCGGGCAGTCGCCGGTGTGCCGTTTGTCCCTGATGTGCGCCTCAAACTCGTCGCCGAAATAGCGCAGGGCCGACGACACCGGGTTGAATCCCAGTTGCCCGTGGCCGCAGAGGGACCCGGCCTGCATGTTTTCGCCTATGTTGCGCATCAACGCCAGGTCTTCCTCGGTGCCTTCCAGGTTGCTGATGCGCTCCAGCACCTCGAGGAGGTGGCTCATCCCCATGCGACAGGGGAAGCACTTGCCGCAGGACTCGTACTGGCAAAAAGCGATCAGGTTGCGGGTGAGGTCAACGGCGCACGTGTCCTCGTCGCACACGATTATCCCGCCGGACCCGAGGATGGCGCCCGCCGCGCGAAACACGTCGAAATCAAGCACCAGGTCCAGGTTCGTATCGCTGGCTGAGAGCACTCCGCCCAGGGGGCCGCCGGTCTGCAGCAGCTTCATGCGTTTGCCATTGGGAACGCCGCCGGCCATGTCGAACAGGACCTGCCTGAGCGTCATGCCCAGCGGTACCTCGATCAGGCCCGGGTAGGTGATGTCGCCGGACAGGCAGAGGATCGCCGTGCCGCTGCTGCCGTTGATGCGCCGGTCGGGGTCTGCCGACGTTCCGATGCTGGCGAACCACTCGCCTCCCCGGGCGACGATCTCGGGAACGTAGGCCAGGGTCTTGACGTTGTTGATGTTGGAGGGCTTTCCGAATACGCCCACCTGCGCCGGGAACGGGGGCCGGTAGCGAGGCATGGAACGTTTGCCCTCGATGGCCTCCATCAGGGCGGTTTCCTCGCCGGACACGTAGGAGTCGCCGGTGAGGGCGACCTCGACGTCGAAGGAGAAACCGCTGCCCAGGATATTCTCGCCCAACAGTCCCAGTTCGTAGGCCTGCTCGATGACCGCGCGCGTCCGGTCGATGGGCTGGTTGTGTCCATGGCGGATGAAGATATAACCCCGGTTGGCGTTGCATGCGTAGCCGGCGATGGTGATGCCCTCGACAACGGTTGCGGGGTCGCTTTCGAGGATCCCGCGGTCGTTGAAAGCGCCGGGGTCGCCCTCTTCGCAGTTGCACAGGATGTATTTGTTGGGGTCGGGATTGCCGGCCAGGAACCCCCACTTCACGCCGGCCGGGAACGCGGCACCTCCGCGTCCTCTCAAACCGGAGGTGACCACCTCCTGCCGCGCCTCGTCGGGTGACATTTCCGACAGGGCCTTGTTCAGCGCGGAGTACCCGCCGTTGGCGATGTACTGGTACAGGTCCGACGGGTCGATGTTTCCGGCGTTGCGGAGGGCGATGCGCTGTTCCAGCGCGCGCATGGGATGGTCGTCCAGGTGAGGGATGCCGTCGGGAGCCTGGGCGCGGTCGCCCAGGTATCCAATCGCGTGCTCCGGGATGGGTTCGCCGCCGGATACGTGCTGGCTGACAATGCGCTGGGCAATCTGCGGGGTGACGTTCTGGTAAAACACCCGCACCCCGCCCGGCATCTGCACATCCAGCAGGGGTTCCGCGAAGCAAAGGCCCAGGGTGCCCACTTCCGACACGGTCGCCTGTATCTGGCGTTCTTCCAGCACCGACTTGGTGGCTGCGACGACCTCAAACCCGCCGGCGGCCTCGCCGGCCAAACCGGTGCCTATGCGGATCCACGGGCGGTCGCCGTTGGTAAGGTCCTGCCATCGGCGCTGCGCCTCAGCCAGGATGGGCTCGAAATTGGAAGCAGTCGGTGTAGCCAAGGGAACCGCCGGATCAGTGAGAGGCGGCGGAATGCAGAGCGTCCGCTATTTTCTGTTGGGCGGATTCGGGGGTGATGCGACCGGCCAGGTGGTGGTCGATTGCCATGACCGGAGCGTGCGCGCAGGCGCCCAGGCAAGTGTTGTAGCGCAACGTCGCCCTGCCATCCGGCGTGTCCCCTTCGTCGGTGAGGTTGAGCGCATCCTGGGCCGCGGTGATTATGCGGTCGGCCCCCATGACGTGGCAGGATGGCCCCCAGCAGACCTCGATCCGGTGTTCCGTGGGCGGGTCGAACCGGAAGTTGGGGTAGAAGGTGGCGACCGCCCAGACGTCGTTGATGGTCGCGTCCATGCGCAGCGCAACGGCTTCCACCGCTTCTTTCGGGATGTATCCGATTGCGTCCTCGATGGCCAGCAACGAGGACAGTACGGTCACGGTGGATTGCGGCTGATTATTGACTGCGTCGCTGATCAGGGACCGGGTATCGGCATCCATCGGTCGGGTCCGTCAGATTGTGAAAACTATTACAAAGGGATTCTGCCGTCGCAAGTCTAGCACAAGGTGAACCCGGCGGGCAACGAAATGGGCGTGCGGCCCAGGGTCATGCGGTTGTCTGATCAGCCGAGCAGCAAATACCGTCCTGGATATTGGTAAGCGGACCGTCCGCTCGTGGTTCGACAGGCTCCCGCCGTGGGCGGACGTTCCGCACCATGAGCGGACTACGCTACCCGACGCGAATATCCGGCAGGCTCCCGCCGTGGGCGGACGTTCCGCACCATGAGCGGACTACGCTACCCGACGCGAATATTCGGCAGGCTCCTGGCGTGGGCGGACGTTCCGCACCATGAGCGGACTACATCGGTGCGTGTGGATAATCGAATGGTCCTGGCGTGCGGTCTCACCCGCCATGCGGATGCGCAGCACCGACACGGATCGCTCCGGCCCGGGCCGGGGTCAGGCGAAGGGCGTTAGCACAGCAAGAGGCGGCGGATTGGGTTCAATCCGCCGCCCGGTTCGGTCCAATCTCCCGGCTTACTGGGACTCGCCGGACTCCCGGTTCTCCAGGGCCTTGTCCATCACCCTCTGGAACACCTCGTAGGGTTGGGCGCCGGTGAACAGGAGATTGTCCAACACGAAGGTGGGAATTCCGCGGATCCCGTAACCCAGGGCCTCGTGATACTGGTCAACCACGCGCTGGGCGTAGTGCCCGGACTCGACGCGCTCCTTCAGTTCCGCGCCGTCCAGGCCCACGCTGTTTCCGATGTCGGCGAGCACCGACGTGTCGCCCAGGTTCTCCCTGCGGTCCCAATACGCTTCGTACGCGGCGTGATGATATTCCAGGAACTTGCCGTGCTCCTGGGCGTACTCAGTGGCCTGCAGGGAATTCAGGCTGTTGGGCGTATAGCGCGGCGGGCGCATTACGATGTTTGCCTCACGGGCGTGGGTCCGCAATGGGTCGGACAGTTCATCGTCCGTTTCGCCCGGCCGGGGTTCGCGCACCCGGCCCTCGGCGGGAGTGTCGGGGCGCAACAGGTATGCCCGCCCTTCCACGGTGATGGGATATTCTTCCGCCAGTTTGTCGACGCGTTCCAGGCCGACGTAGCACCAGGGTCAAACGTAGTCGTACCAAACGATCACGTGTACCGGGTTGGCGTCTCCGGGATGGTTGTGAGCGGGCGTCTGGGTCATCATGATGCCTCCCCGATTGCAGAGTGATGTTTGGTCCGTGGTCAGCAGGTGGCGAGCCGGTCCAGCAACGGATAGAGCCCTTCCAGGCTGTCGATATGGTCGCAGCCAACCACGTCGGCGTGGAATCCTCCCCGGTCGATCAGGACCGGATAGAGCCCGGCCTCCCGCGCTCCCTCGACGTCGGAACGCGGCTGGTCTCCTACGTGCATGGCACGATCAGGCCGCACCGCCATGCGTTTCAGGCCGGCTTCGAATATCGCCGTTGCCGGCTTCTCGCTGACCTCGCGCCCGGTGATGGAAAACTCCAGGTACTCATGGATTCCCAACTGCCTGGTGAGTTGTTCCATGTCCCGACGCAGATTGGTCAGGACGGCCAGCCGGTACCCGCGCGATTTGAGCTCCGCCAGAACGGGCCGCGTTTCCTCGAACTCGACCAGCTCTTTGGGAACGGATATCGCCATGTCCCAGATCTGCTTGGCCATGCGCAGCGAAACGGCAACTCCCGCTTCCTCGAGGATAATCTGCTCGTAGCGGGCGAAGAACGCGTCGCGGTCGGCGGCGTCGCGGTCACCGAGGGGCAGGCGATGGTTCTCTTCATTGAAGTAGAGGTCCGCTATGGCGTACCCGCGCGCCAGCTGATCAGGAGGTACTCGGATGCCCAGGTTCTGGCAGGCGGCGTGCTGAATCTGGGGCAGAGGGGGCCAGAAACGTACCAGAGTGTTGTAAAAATCAAAGAAAATAGCGTCGATCATTGGGTGAAAACTGCGCCGGTTCGAGAAAGTAGCCCGATGGCTCCAAGCCGGACGCCGCCAATAATAGCACAACAACCTTGCCGTGATTGCCCCACATCAACCGGCAGTTCGCCCAGTGAGCGAGGACGACCCCCAACAAAGCCGGCCGGCGTTCCGGAGACTAACGCAAAGACAGGTCGGCCAGGACGGCGCTCACCGCCGCCGGTGACTCCAACCGGTACCGGGCGCAGCTGGGGGCGTCGGCGGGACCCACGAAAATTCCGCAGCCACCCGCCGCCTGGGCCGCCTCGAAAGCGTCCTCATCCGTCCGGTCGTCGCCGATGTAGATCGTGTACGCTCGGGCGGCGAGCCGCGACCTGATGAATTCCAGCGCCCTGCCCTTGTGCCAGTCCACCGCGGGCCTCACTTCGATGGCGGCCTTGGCGTACGTGATCCTGTATTGATCCGTTGACGTTTCGGGATGCGCAACCGACCTGACTATGGATTCAACCTCCTCATGGTACCTGGCCGGAGCCCGCCGGTAATGCACGGTCAGTGTCAGTGTCTTGTCCTCCACCTGCACTCCGGGTATGCCGGCGAGGGCCGTGCTCACCCTGGACCTGATCTCCTGCAAACCAGGGACGGCAGCCGCGACTTCGGGATGAAGATACCGGATGCCGGGCCCCTTGATTTCCATGCCGTGATTGCCGGCGTAGATGAGGTTGGAAAGCGCGATGCGATCAGCCACGTCCTGGAGTGAACGCCCGCTGACGATCCCCACGGTGAGCCGGGGCTTGCGACTCAATTTATCGAGCGTTTGAGCGTTGCCTGGGCGCAACTCCGCCGCGTCGGGATTCTCGACGATCTCAGAGAGAGTGCCGTCGAAATCGAGCAGCAGGAGAATCCCCGATTCGCCCGCGCCGGCACCAAAAAAAGCCGACCAGCCTGGAAAGTCGGCCGGTCGGTTGGGGTCGGTCACGCGCATCTCCCGGAATAGCCGCCGGGCGCCTGTTGCCTTGAAATCATGCCGTGGACGCGACGGGGTCCGTGAGCCGGGAGTGGTCGGGCGTGCTGGCCTGCATCAGGTGCATCATGATGCGCCCGGCCCACTTGTAGATGTTGTTCTCCTGGACCGTGTTGCGCATCTGTCGCATTCTCATCCGCCGTTCCAGATCACCCATGTTCAGCGCCTGGTGGATGGCGTCGGCGAACTGCTCGGTAGCGTAGGGGTTGATAATCAGGGACCCGGTGAGTTCCTGCGCCGCGCCGGCGAACGCGCTCAGGATCAGCACGCCATCCTCGTCCACCCGCGACGCCACGTATTCCTTGGCCACCAGGTTCATTCCGTCATGCAGGCTGCTCTCGGCGCAGAAACCGGCCAGCCGTCGCAGGGCCGAAAAGGTGGCGGACGGCAGGGAGGTCGGCCAGTAGAGCACCGGCTGCCAACCGTCGTATCCGAACCGTTCGTTGATGCGGTTGACTATGGACTCAATATCGATGGTCAGCTGCATGTACGAGTCGATATTGGTCCGGCTGGTGGCGCCCGCCTGCAGGAATACCAGCCGGCCCCGGTACTCCGGCCACTTCTCCAGGAGCCTTTCTACCGCGCGCAGCCGGTGGGGGATGCCCTTGGTGTAGTCCTGGCGATCGATTCCCAAACCCAGGATGCGGCCGCGGTTCAACCCGAGTTCCTGGGACAGGCGAGCCATTTCGGCCTCAACCTCGGCGGTCCTGGCCTCGGCGTCCAGGCTGTCGAAATCGATGCTGATGGGAAAGGGGCGCACCAGGGTGGTCTCGTTCCGGTAGTCCACCAAACCGTAGTCGGGGTCCACCTGGGCATCCAGGTTGGCGTCCACACAGTTGATGAAGTTCTGGCAGTCGCCGGACAGGTGGAACCCCAGCAGGTCATTGCCCAGCATCCCGTCGAGGATTTCTTCCTGCCACGGGCAGATCCTCAGGATGTCGGGGTTCGGCCAGGGTATATGCCAGAACTGTCCGATGATCGCGTCCTGGTTGATTTCCCGGATGTAACGGGGCAGCAGGGCCAGGTGGTAGTCCTGAATCAGCACGATGGCAGGGTCGTCGCCGATTTCGTCGAGCACCAGGTCCGCGAAACGCCGATTCACCGACTGATAGAACCCGTAGTGCGCGGAGTCGAACAGCGGCTCGGTGTAGGCGATGTGGCACAGCGGCCAGAGTCCTTCGTTGGAGAAGCCGTAGTAGAAACCGTTGTTCTCTTCCTCGCTGAGATTGAGCAAGCGCATCCGGTATGCAGGAGAATCAAACGGAACGGGGATGCGCCCATTCTCGTCCATGGCGGCCCGGTCGGCGTCGCTGCTGCTCTGGGCGATCCAGGTGCCGCCGCACGCCCGCATTAAAGGGTCGATTGCGGCGGTGAGCCCTCCCGGGGGCATCTGACCGCGGAGATTTCCCGCGTCGTCAATATCAAAAACGTATGGCTGTCGGTTGGAAACTACCAGGAGTCGATAATCGCTCAATTCCCTCTTGACCAGCCTCTGTAAATCGTCGCCGGTCCACATATTCAGATACCTTCCTTTCTATGACGGGCGCATGGTCCGCCGGATTATGACGTATGGGCATAATTATTATGCGATAGCCGAATTATGCCATAGCGCTCAACTGGGGTCAACGGCAGGCGACGCGATTTCGGGCCGCATGGTGTTTCAGATGTTGGCGATAGCGCCCGGCGGCGGCCGCCGTCCACAGCGGCCGGACGCAAGCGCGCGGGCGCGACCCTCGCGGTATGTCGGCTACCGAAGTGCGCCAACGTGGAACTCGGCCGCAGTTGACATACCCGTTGAGTGGGGATAACATTTTTCGACGTTGCGCCTGATTCTGAAACGGGCGTGAGACAAGGATCATCATGCCTACTGTGAATCAACTGGTACGCAAGGGTCGCAAGCCCGTGCGCAAAGGCACCAAGGCTCCTGCCCTCCACTGGGTGCAAAACTCGCTGCGCAACCGGACCAAGTGGGGCCCAGGCTGTCCGCAGCGGCGCGGAGTCTGCATCCAGGTGCGGACAATGACGCCCAAGAAGCCAAACTCGGCGTTGCGCAAGATATGCCGGGTGCGGCTGACCAACGGTGTTGAGGTTACCGCCTACATCGGCGGCGAGGGCCACAACCTGCAGGAGCACTCGGTGGTGCTTATTCGCGGCGGGCGAGTGAAGGACCTGCCGGGAGTGCGCTACCACGTGGTGCGCAGCAACCTGGACACTGAAGGCGTAAGCGGGCGCCGCCAGGGGCGCAGCAAATACGGAACCCGCAAGGGATAGAGCAGGCGCCAGAAACAAAACCGTTCCGTCACCCCCCGCGCTGGGGGGTGGCTTAATGTACACCGAAGGCGGAAGAGAACATGTCGCGAAGACGCCGCGCGGAACCCCGCGTCATCAGGCCTGACCCTCGATACAACAACGTGGAACTCGCGAAGTTCATCAATCGGGTCATGATCAAGGGCAAGAAATCCACGGCCCAGCGCGTCGTTTATGACGCCCTGGAGCTGGTGCGCCAGGACACGAGCCAGGATCCGATGGTCGTGTTCTCCAGCGCCATGAGAAACGCCACCCCCCTGGTCGAGGTTCGTCCCCGGCGTGTCGGCGGCGCCACCTACCAGGTGCCGGTGGAGCTCAGAACTACCCGCAGCGAGGCGCTGGCCATGCGCTGGATCATCCGCGGCGCGCGCGGGCGCAACGGCATGCGAATGGCGCGCGGCCTGGCCAACGAGTTCATGGACGCAGCCCGCGGCGA
Organism: Dehalococcoidia bacterium; assembly: GCA_022823105.1. GTDB lineage: Bacteria > Chloroflexota > Dehalococcoidia > Lucifugimonadales > UBA3495 > Bin87. Next base: position 19,562 of record JAJDXU010000005.1, on the reverse strand, counting down.
AGGGTCGGCGGTGCGCCGCAAGGACGAACTGCACCGAATGGCCGAGGCCAACCGCGCATTCGTGCACTATCGCCGTTAGTTGGCCGTTCCTTTGCTCCTCCGTTCTTCACCGAACGGCCAAGAACACAGACATCCCACACACGCCCAGGTCATCAGGTACCAGGGACAGGTATGATTGCTGAACAAACAGATGCCCGCCAAATCCGGAATATCGGGTTCATAGCGCACATTGACGCCGGGAAAACCACGGTCACCGAGCGTGTGCTCTACCTGACCGGCCGCATCCGCAAGGTGGGCGGTGTCGACGAAGGCACCACCGCCATGGACTGGATGCCCCAGGAGAAAGAGCGCGGCATCACCATCACCGCCGCCGCGACCACGGCCTACTGGCACGATCACCAGGTCAACATCATCGACACGCCGGGCCACGTCGATTTCACGGCAGAGGTCGAGCGCAGCCTGCGCGTGCTGGACGGCGGCATCGTCGTCCTGGACGCGGTGGCCGGCGTCCAACCCCAGTCGGAAACGGTGTGGCGGCAGGCGGACACCTACAACGTGCCACGCATCTGCTTCGTCAACAAGATGGACCGGGTCGGCGCATCGTACGAGCGGACCATCGAATCGGTGCGCCGCCGCCTGAAGGGAAACCCGGTGGCGGTGCAGATTCCGGTGGGAGAGGAGGACGAGTTCCGCGGCGTGGTGGACCTGATCGAAGGTCAGGCCATCATGTACTCCGACGGGAGAGACGACGTCGCCGAGCCGCCGGAGCTGATTCCGGTGCCGGAGGAGTACGCGAAGGCCTACAGCGATTACCGGCAGGAGATGATCGAAAAGATCGTCGAAACCGACGAGGCCCTCCTCATCAAGTACCTGGAAGGCGAGGATATCTGCGCGGACGACCTGCGCTGCGCCTTGCGCAATGCCACCATCAATCGCCAACTGGTGCCGGTCCTGTGCGGCAGCGCCATGCGAGGCAAGGGCATCGACCCGCTGCTGGACGCAATCATCAACTACCTGCCGTCGCCGCTGGATGTGCCGCCCGTCGAAGGGGTTGTGCCGGGCACGGAAGACGTGGAGTTGCGAGAACCCATCGACAGCGAGCCGCTGTCCGCCCTGGCGTTCAAGGTCGTCGTGGATCCGTATGTCGGGCGGCTGGTATTCCTCAGGATCTACTCCGGGAAGGTGGAAGCGGGCGCAGCGGTACGCAACGTCACCCGCGGAAACCGCGAGCGCATGGGACGGTTGCTGCGGATGCACGCGAACCACCGTGAAGAACTGCAACTCATCACGGCGGGCAACATCTGCGCGGCAGTGGGCTTGAAGGACACATTCACCGGCGACACCATCTGCAGCGACCACAAGCCGGTGATCCTGGAGCCGCCCCACTTCCCCGAGCCCGTCGTTTCCGTTGCCATCGAGCCGGCGACCCGCGCGGACCAGGACAAGCTGGGCGAGGCGCTGCGCAAGCTTTCAGAGGAAGACCCAACCTTCGTCGTGCGCTACAACGATGAGACGGGACAGACGATCATCTCGGGCATGGGAGAACTGCACCTTGAGGTGCTGGTTGACCGCATGCGCCGGGAATTCGACGTGGAAGCCCGGGTCGGGCAGCCACGGGTTGCATACCGCGAAACCATCACCAAGCCGATCCGCGTGGAAGGCCGGTTCGTGCGACAGACCGGCGGCCACGGCCAGTTCGGGCACGTCTGGCTGGAAATCGAACCGCAGGAACGTGGAGACGGCAACCTGTTCGTCGACGGCATCACCGGTGGGGTTATCCCGCGCCAGTACATTCCCGCAGTGGAGTCCGGTGTGAAACAGGGCTGGGACAACGGGCCACTGGCCGGTTACCCGTTGGTGGACCTGAAGGTAACGCTGGTGGACGGAAGCTATCACACGGTGGACTCTTCCGAGATGGCCTTCCGGTCCGCGGCCATGATGGCGCTCCGGGACGGGACGCGAAAAGCGGGCCCCGTGCTCCAGGAACCGATCTTCGAGATCGAGATAGTCACGCCGGGCGAGTTCCTCAGCGAGGTACTCAGCGACCTCGGCGGACGCCGCGCCCAGATCCGCAGCATCGAAGGCCAGGACGATCTCCAGACCGTGCGCGCGATGATCCCGCTGGGCGAGACTTTCGCGTACACCACGGCGCTGCGATCCCTCACGCGCGGGCGGGCCTCGTACACCATGGAGTTCAGACACTACGAACCGGTGCCCGAGAACCTGCTCCGTACCGTGGCAAACATCTAAGAGCGTGGCTAACAGCTAGAACAACAAGCGTCCGCAACTGCGGGCGCGCGACATTTGGAGAGTTGAAGAAAGTAAATCATGGTTGCCAGGCAGCAAATGCGCATCATCCTCAAGGCTTTTGACCACAAAATGCTGGATCAGTCGAGCGCTCAAATCGTTGAAACCGCAGAATTGACCGGCGCGCGCGTGGCGGGACCGGTCCCGTTGCCAACGCAGATTCGACGGTTCTGCGTCATCCGCGGGCCCCACGTCGACAAGGACTCGCGCGAGCACTTCGAGATACGGACGCACAAGCGCTTGCTGGACATCATGGAACCCACCAGCAAAACCATCGACGCGTTGACCAGGCTCAATATGCCGGCGGGGGTCGACATTTCCATCAAACTGTAGAGGGTTCACCCTGATTTGGCGCTCAATCGGCGGCTATACCGGCCAATCAGGGTTGAATAAATACTGGCAGCGTCGTAAAATCATCATTCCGTTTGTGGCGGGCCCAAGCGCCCGTCGCATCCCCAGGCGCAACGAGTTGTGATCGGCCGGAGCGGCCCGACGCAACGAAGCACAAACAGGCTAGCGATAATGCTCAAAGGTTTTCTCGGCAAGAAAATAGGCATGACCCAGTTGTTCAACGACGCCGGTCAGGTTGTCCCGGTTACGGTCATCGAGGCCGGGCCGTGCGCCGTCACGCAGGTCCGCACTCGGGATAAGGACGGCTACGAATCCGTACAACTGGGATTCGGCCGCGTGCGACGCCCGAACAAACCGGAATCAGGGCACCTCAAGGGCAGCCAGATCGGCCGACGACTCCAGGAAGTGAAAGCCGACGACGTGTCCGAGTACGAAGTCGGCCAACTGGTTTCCGTGGACATATTCGAGCCGGGCGAAATCGTGGATGTCAGCGGCAGGTCGAAAGGGCGCGGGTTTGCCGGAACCATGAAACGACACGGTTTCGGCGGCGGTCCGCGCACTCACGGACAATCCGACCGGCAGCGCGCCCCCGGCTCCATCGGCGGCGGCACGACGCCCGGGAAGGTGTTCAAGGGCCTGAAGATGGCCGGACACATGGGCAACCGCAGGGTGACCAGCAAGGGCCTGGAAGTGATAAGGGTCGACACCGAACGCAACCTGCTGATGGTCAAGGGCGGCATACCCGGCGGGCCGAACAGCCCCGTAACCATCAGGAAAACAGGCAAGAGCAAGGCACAAGCATAATGGAACTGCCCGTAGTAAACGGCAACGGCGAAGCCATCGACACCATCAACCTTGAAGATGGCGTCTTTGACCTGCCCATGAATCAAACCCTCGTGCACCAGGCCATGGTCATCTACCAGTTGAACCAGCGGCAGGGCACGCATTCCACGCTGACCCGAGCCGAGGTGTCGGGCGGCGGACGGAAGCCGTGGATTCAGAAACACACCGGGCGCGCCCGCCAGGGCAGCATCCGGTCTCCGCAATGGCGACACGGCGGCATCGCCTTCGGACCCAAACCGCGGGACTATCGAAAGGCGCTGCCCAAGGCCATGCGGCGGAAGGCGCTCCAATGCGTACTGTCCGAGAAGATTCGCAACAGCCGCCTGGTGTGCATCGATTCGCTCGGCCAATTGGATGGCCGCACCAAGTCCATGAAACGGCTGCTGGAGAACCTGGGCATCACCGGTTCAGTGCTGGTGGTAACCGGCACCTCCGACCAGAACGTGGTTCGAGCCGGCAGCAACCTGAAGCAGGTCTGGACGCTCCCGGCGGATCTGGTCAACGCCAACGACGTGCTGAAGCGACAAACGGTCCTGGTTACGATCGACGCCATCCGGCAAATCAGCGACCTATGCACCGCTCCCAAGTTCCGGGCCAGGAAATCGGCCGCAGCGCTGAACGCAGAGGAGGGCCAGGAATGAATATCAGCGAAGTCCTCCTCCGGCCGACCATTACGGAAAAGAGCACCCTCCTGCAGGAGGAGGGCCAGTACACCTTCGAAGTCTCTCCCAAGGCCAACAAGACCCTGGTCAAACAGGCCGTCGAACAGCATTTCGGCGTCAAGGTCGTGGGAGTCAACATCACCGTGAACCGTGGGAAGCGCAAGCGCTACGGTCCCCGGTTCAAGAAACGGCCGGACGTAAAAAAGGCCGTGGTAACCCTCCGGACCGGAGACCGCATCGACCTGATCGAAGGGCTGTAGCCTGGCCGCCATGGCCCAAAGCGGATGTAGCACAGGAGTTGGTTCCTCAGGTGATTTATCAGCCAAGCCAATAGAGTTCGCCAAGACCACCAAGGGACCGATTCACGAGAGAGCAGACCATGCCACTGAAAAACCTGCGCCCGATCACACCCGGCACGCGCAATGCGGTGCGACCCTCGTTCGAGGAAATCACCACGAAAAAGCCGGAAAAATCATTGTTGGAGCCGCTGCAGAAACGGGGCGGCCGCAACAATCGAGGTCGCATCACTGCCTACCATCGCGGCGGCGGGTCGCGCCGAATGTACCGTCGCGTCGATTTCAAGCGTCGCAAGGACGGCGTGCCGGCCACCGTCAAAACGATCGAGTACGACCCCAATCGCACCACCCGGATCGCATTGCTTCACTACGCCGACGGCGAAAAATCGTACATCCTGGCGCCGGTGAACCTGAGGGTGGGCGACAAGGTAGAGTCCGGCCCCACCGCCGAGATCAATCCCGGCAACACGCTGCCCCTACGCAACATCCCCACCGGAACCGTGGTACACAACCTGGAACTGACCCCGGGCCGGGGCGGCCAACTGGTGCGGGGAGCCGGCACGGGCGCGCAGGTTCTCTCACGTGAGGGCGAGTACGTGCTGATCAGGCTCCCTTCCGGCGAGATGCGGCGCATCCTGCTGAACTGCCGGGCCAGCGTGGGCCAACTGTCCAACCCGGACCACAAGAACGAAAGCCTGGGCAAGGCCGGAGCCAAGCGGCACCTTGGCCGACGCCCCCACGTTCGCGGGGTAGCCAAAAATCCCGTCGACCATCCGCACGGTGGCGGCGAGGGTCGTTCACCCATCGGTATGCCGGGGCCCAAGTCCCCCACCGGAAAGCCCACCCTGGGACACAAGACACGCAACAAGAAAAAGACGTCAAGCCGCTTCATCGTACGCGGCCGCAGGTGGCGTCGCTAATCAACGAGCCCGGCCGCCTTTGGCGCCGCTGGTAAGCAGAATATTGCAGTATGTCGCGTTCAATTAAAAAGGGACCCTACGTCCATCCAAAGCTCCTGAAAAAGGTCAACCTGGTCCGGGAATCAGGCGAAGCCACCGTGATTCGCACCTGGTCGAGAGATTCGATGATCATGCCGGAAATGGTCGGTCTGAACTTCGGTGTTCACGACGGTCGCCGGCACGTTCCGGTCTTTATCACCGAGAACATGGTGGGACACCGCCTGGGCGAATTCGCGCCCACGCGCACGTATCGCGGGCACGTCGCCCGATCCGAGCGTTCCAGCAGGGTGAGGTGACGCGATGCCAGTGGTACGGGCAATGGCCAAACAGGTGGGAGCTTCTCCCAAGCGGCTCAAACCCATCATGGATGCGGTCCGGGGCATGACCGTCAACGACGCCCTGGACCATCTCAGCCTGATGACCTCCCCCTGGGCCCGTTCGGTGGCCAAGGTGGTCCAGTCGGCGGCGTCCAATGCCGAAAACAACATGTTCATGAACCGCAACGAACTGCGCATCACGCGCATCTCGGCGGACCAGGCGCGGCCTCTGAAGAGGTTCCGCGCACGAGCCAGGGGCCGGATCGGTCGTGTTACGCGGCGCTCCAGTCACATCATCATTGAAGTTGACGAGATTCAGGAGGGCTAGCTGATGGGACACAAAACCCACCCCCTGGGGTTCCGGCTGGGGATCATAAAGGACTGGAAAACCCACTGGTACGCAAACAACGGCGTCCAGTACCGGGAGGGCGTACAGCAGGATCTGGGACTGCGCCGAACGATTCATGATGAGTACCGGGCGTTCTCGGACGCGGGCATTGCGCGAATCGAAATCGACCGCACCGCCCAGGAGACGATCATCAACATCCATTCCGCTCGGCCCGGCATCCTCATCGGGCGCGACGGCGATCGGGTCAAAGGCCTGCGCTCGCGCCTGGAAACCATGACCAGCGGGGGGTTGCGCCTGAACATCGTTGAGATCGAGCAGCCGGAACTGGATCCGTTCCTGGTCGGCAGGAACATCGCCGACCAGCTCAGCCGGCGCGTGGCCTACCGGCGGGCGATGCGGCAAGCCGCGCTCCGGACCATGCAGGCCGGCGCTGAGGGCATCAAGATCATCACCAAGGGCCGGATCTCCGGCGCAGAGATCGCCCGCACCGAAAAGTTGATGATGGGGCAGGTGCCCCTGCACACCCTGCGCGCCGATATCGACTACGCATTGGCCGAGGCGCACACCGCCATGGGGCGCATTGGCATCAAGGTCTGGATCTACAAGGGCCAGATCATGCCGCCCCCGGCCGAGGAAGACGGAGAACTCGACAGCATCGAATTCCGCGTGTCCAGCATGGACGCCGAAGGCGAGATGGCGCAGGAACTGGACGTCTGACGTTCCCCGCGCCCTAGGACGTTCCCCGCGCCGTAGAAGAAGCAGCCAGGATTGAACGTCCGCGCAGAGCATTGACCGCAAGCGAATCGGAGATTTAGATATGTTGCAACCCAAACGGACCAAATTCCGAAAGATGGGTCGAGGCAAACGCCGTGGGGCTGCCAGCACCGGCAGCACCGTCGAGTTCGGCCAGATCGGGTTGAAGGCAATGAGCCCCGAATGGATCACCGCCCGCCAGATCGAGTCCGCCCGTGTCGCCATTACGCGCCATCTGCAGCGTGGCGGGAAAACCTGGATCCGAATATTCCCCGACAAGCCCGTGTCCAAAAAGCCGGCCGAGGTCCGCATGGGCGGCGGCAAGGCCGCCAACGACCATTGGGTCGCGGTGGTAAGGCCCGGACGCATCATGTTCGAGGTCGGCGGTGTGCCCATGCACCAGGCGGAAGAAGCCCTGCAGCGGGCCGCCCACAAGTTGCCCATCCCGACCAAGATCGTGTACCGGGATCGGGTCAACTCCCTGCTGTCCGGCTCCGGGGGCTAAGCTTCCATGAAGATGTTCGAAATACGGGCGCTGACCGATGACCAGATTCGCGACGAACTCGACAAGTCCTACCAGGAACTCATGAATCTGCGCTTTCGCGACGCCACCAACCAACTCACCGATACCAATCAGCCGCGCAAGACCCGCAAGGACATCGCGCGCATGCTGACGTGCCTCCGCGAGCGCGGACTCTAGCGAATCGCCGGGCTCAAGACCGGAACGAATACGGCAAGGAACTGTTCACAATGGCAAAAGCGATGCGGAAAATCCGGGTGGGTTCTGTGGTCAGCACCCGGATGGACAAGACGGCGGTGGTGGAGTTGGTGTGGAAGCAAAGGCACCGGATTTACCGCAAGCAGATGCGCCGAGTAACCCGGTTCTACGTCCATGACCCGGACGGCCAGTGCCGCATCGGGGACACGGTCCGTATCCAGGAGACCCGCCCGATTTCACGCACCAAGCACTGGCGACTCCTTGAGATCATGGCCCGCCGCGAAGTGGCGGACGTTCGCCCCATTGAACTGGAAACCGACGTTGAAATCCAACCCGCCGCTGTCGAACCGGATCCGGTCGAGGACAGCGACGACGCAGATAGCGAGGATGCGTAAATGATCCAGAGTTACACCAGGCTCCACGTTGCCGACAACAGTGGGGCGCGACGCATCCGGCTGATCAACATTCCCGGTTCCAGCCGGCGCAAGTATGCGTCGGTGGGCGACATCATCGTGTGCACCGTGCGAGAAGCCGTTCCCAATTCACCCGTCCGCAAGGGATCTGTGGTGAAAGCCGTGGTCGTGCGGCAGGCGGCTCCTCTGCTCCGGCCGGACGGGACGTACATCAAATTCGACGACAACGCTGCCGTGCTCATCAACGACAACCAGCTTCCCCGGGGAACCCGAATCTTCGGACCCGTGGCGCGCGAGCTGCGCGACAAGGGTTTCATGCGGATCGTGTCGCTGGCTCCGGAGGTGGTGTGATGGCGAGGGCCAGGATACACCGCGGAGATGATGTCGTAGTGATCTCCGGCAAGGACAAGGGAAAGACCGGTCGCGTCCTCCAGATGGTTCCGGAGAAAAACCGGGTGATCGTGGAAGGCGTGAACGTGGTTACCAAGCACTACAAGCCGCGCCCTGGCATCAGACAGGGAGGTCGGGTGCAGCAGGAAGCGTCCATCCATATCTCCAACGTGAAACTGATTCAAAGCAACTACACCGAGCCAGGTACCCAGTTCCGAACCCGGGACGAGTGATCACCATGACGACTGAACAGCAAACGGCCAACCAGCAGGGTGGCGGCCGACGGCGACGGCAGGAAGCGGCCGAAAGCAATGGCTCCAACGGCGCTGCGCTCCCCCCTCCAACTTTCAAAATCCGGTTCCGGGATGAAATCGTGCCGGCGATGGTTTCGGAATTCGGATACTCCAGTCCGATGCAGGTGCCAAGGCTCAGCAAGATCAACCTGAACATTGGCCTGGGCGAGGCGCTGACCAACGGCCGCGCGATGGAGAGCGCCGTCCGCGATCTGACCACCATCTCGGGCCAGAAGCCGATCATCACGCGCGCGCGCCGCTCGATCGCCGGCTTCAAGGTGCGCCAGGGGAACCCCATCGGTACCGCCGTTACCCTGCGGGGCGACCGCATGTACTACTTTCTGGAACGCCTGATTATCACCGCCCTGCCCCGCATCAGGGACTTCCGCGGCATCTCGCGGCGGGGGTTCGACGGCCGCGGCAATTTCTCCCTGGGATTGCGCGAGCAGATCGTGTTTCCGGAGATCGATTACAACAGCATCGACCGGCTGCGCGGCCTGCAGGTTACCATAACCACCACCGCCACCAACGACGCCGAGGCGACGCGCTTGCTGGAGCATTTCGGTATGCCGTTTATCCGGCAGTAAGCCCGGCACACCACAGATTCGCTGCACGATCCGGGTTCGTCGTACGAACCGGAGAGTCCGTGCAATCGACCACAACACTGGAGAGCCCACCTTGGCCAAAAAGTCAGCCATAGCGAAGAACGAACGACGCAAGCGCACCGTCGCCAGGTACGCTCAGCAGCGGGCCGAACTGCTCGCCGAGGCGCGCGACATGTCCAGGCCCTTGCGGGAACGGTTCGAGGCGCGGCAGAAACTGGCCCTTTTGCCCCCCGACGCCAATCCTAACCGCATCCGCAATCGGGACGGCGCAACCGGCCGGCCTCGCGGGTACATCCGCCACTTCGGCCTGTCCCGCATATCGTTCCGCGAAATGGCCCTGGATGGCCTCCTGCCGGGAGTCCGGAAAGCGAGCCTGTGAGCGCAGGGTGTTTGATTTCATCGATGCCGGGAGCGCAGGGCATCGTGGGCGTAAACAAGGAAAAACAGTGATGGAGCTTTACCGCGATGCCGATTAACGACCCGGTTGCAGATATGCTGACGCGCATACGCAACGCCATCCACTCCCGGCACCAAACCGTGCTGGTGCCCCAATCCAAGATCAAGACGGCGATCGCCGACATCCTGAAATCGCAGGGTTACATCCGCGATTGGGACCTGGCCAGGAACCAGAAGTTCCCGACCATGCGCATCCATCTGCTGTACAAGGATGACGAACAGAATGCCATCCGGGGATTGAAGCGGGTCAGCAAGCCCGGCCTCCGGGTCCACGTGGGCCGCGGAGAGATCCCGCGGGTGTACGGCGGATTGGGCATCGCCATCGTATCAACCTCCCAGGGGATGATGACCGGCTACGAGGCGTGGCGCAAGGGCATCGGAGGAGAATTGGTCTGCTATGTCTGGTAATGAAGTGATGATCAGCGCCGGCGTCGCAGAGCGAGTGCCGCCAACGGAACGCCCGCTCTCGCGCGTTGGTCGCCAACCCATTCCGCTCCCCTCGGGCGTGACCGCCGAGGTGTTCTACGGCGGGATCACCGTGACCGGTCCCCGCGGGTCGGTTACGCAGAAGTACCACCCCGAGGTGAACGTCAGGGTAGCGGCCGATGAGATTATCGTCGAGCGACTGACCGAGCGGAAATTCCACCATTCGCTGCACGGGTTGACCCGCTCGCTCATTTCCAACGCCGTGGTGGGAGTAACTGACGGTTACAGCCGCACCTTGGAATTGATGGGAGTCGGTTACCGCGTTCAGCAGAACGGGAACGGCATCACGCTCAGCGTGGGTTACAGCCATACCGTGGACGTCTTCCCCGAAGAGGGGCTGACCATGGAAGTGGAAGGCAACAACCGCGTCCACGTATCGGGCGTTGACAAGCAGAAGGTCGGCCAGTTGGCCGCCAAGGTGCGCCGGGTGCGCCCGCCCAACGCCTACAAGGAAAAGGGAATCCGTTACCAGGGAGAAGTGCTGCGCCTGAAGCCAGGCAAGGCCGCCGCGCGCCGCGCGGTGTAGCGCAGATCCGACTGCGCCCGAATTTGAGAGCGTCAAAGATATGCCAAAAGACAAGGATGCCCGGAAGCTGCGTGTCGTGAGGCACCGCCGGGTAAGGAACAAAGTAATTGGAACGGCAGAGCGTCCCCGCTTGTGCGTTTTCCGTAGCCTGAAAGGAATCTATGCTCAGGTGATAGACGACGGGCGAGGACACACTCTGGCCCAGGCATCCAGCAGCGAGCTGGACGCGTCGAACGCCACGCCCAAGACCGCCGCATCCGAAGCGGTGGGCAAGCTGGTGGCGGAACGCGCGATTGCCGCCGGTGTTTCTGCAGTGGTCTTCGACCGCGGCGGATACCGGTTCCACGGACGCGTGAAAGCGCTGGCCGACGCGGCCCGGGAAGGAGGGCTTAAGTTCTGATGGTATCCCCAGCAACCCGCAGAGGTGAACGCGGTGGCGGCGAGCGTGGTGGCGGTGAACGTCGCGGACGCGGCGGCCGTGGTCGCGATCGCGACCAGCGACAACGTGAAGACGACAGCGGCGGCTTTAACGAGCGCGTCGTGCATACCCGCCGCATCGCCAAGGTCGTCAAGGGCGGGCGCAGGCTCCGGTTCAACGCTCTGGTGGTCGTGGGCGACGGCCAGGGACGGGTTGGCGCCGGCATGGGAAAGGCCCTGGCCATCCCGGACGCCGTGCGCAAGGGAACCGCGGTGGCGCGAAGGAGCACCATCACCATCCCGATCAAGGGCAGCACCATCCCTCACGAGATCTCCGTTCGAAAGGGCGCGTCCATCGTTATCATCAAGCCCGCGCCGCTGGGAACCGGCGTGATCGCGGCCGGCGCGATGCGCGCCATGCTTGAGTTGGGGGGCGTGCAGGACGTGGTTGGCAAGTCCCTGGGCTCCAGGAACCCCATCAACATCGTGCAGGCCACGCTGGAAGCCCTGAGCCTGCTCAGGGATCCCGAAACCGAGCGCGCCAACCGCCTGGGGCTCATCCGGCCCGAGACCAACGGCGCCGTGGCAGCCGAAACGCCTGAGGCGGCCGCGGTTCCCGCGACCCCGGCGGCTGCTCCGTCGGAGGAAAGCGCCGCCACCGCCGAAAACGAGCCACCGGCGAGCGAGTCACCGGCAAGCGAGCCCGCGGCGCAAGCGGAATCCGTCGCAGAGGACGCACCGGCCGTTGAGGCGTCGGCCGAGGCCGCGCCGGCCGTTGACGAGGCCCCGCCAGCCGTGGATCAGGCTGAACCACCGGCGGATGCGGCGCCCGAACCCGATGCCGACCCACCCGCCCCGAGCGGTGAATGAGTACCGAAATGGCACAGATCAAAATCACCTGGAAGAAAAGCTGCATCGGCCGGCCGTCGTACCAGCGCCGCATCGTCCAGTCCCTCGGACTGAAGCGGCTCAACCATTCTGTCGTGCATCATGACAGCCCGACCATCATGGGCATGGTGAAAAAGGTCCAGCACCTGGTCGTCGTGGAACCTGTCGAATGAGCCCTGCCTGACCCGCGCAACTTCCCGTAAACGTTGGAGCAACCTTTTCATCATGATGGAACACCAAATATCGCCGCCCAAAGGGGCCCGTCGCAATCGCAAGCGGGTCGGTCGCGGCGACGCGGCCGGCGGGGGCAGCTACGCGGGCCGCGGCCTGAAGGGACAGAAATCCCGATCCGGCAAGGGGGTCCGTCCCGGTTTCGAAGGCGGTCAGCTGCCTTTGATCAAGGGTCTCCCCATGAAGCGGGGATTCAACAACCGCTACAAGACCTACTATGCGCTGGTGAATCTGAACACCCTGCAGGAGCGTTTCGAGTCCGGCGCCCGGGTAACCCCCGAGCTGTTGCACGGGTTGAATATCATTCGCCGCACCAGCCGGCCCGTGAAGGTGGTCGGCGACGGAGAGCTGGGACATCCTCTCACCGTGGTGGCGCACAAATTCACCGCGTCGGCCCGCGCCAAGATTGAAGCGGCCGGCGGTTCGGTTGAAGAGATCTAGTCTCGTAATTCACTCACGCCGGCGCGGGATAGTTCACGTATGATCCAGTCAGAGGTGCAGGGCGGAGGCAGATGGCCGCGGCTGGTCCAGGCGGCAATCGATGCCTTCAGCGTGCCCGATCTGCGGGCGAAGATCCTGTTCACCCTGGGCATGCTGGCCCTTTACCGGCTGGTTGCCCACATTCCCATACCCGGGCTCGACGCCGGCGCGCTGGACAACCTGTTCAGCAACAACCAGCTGTTGGGGTTCCTGGACCTGTTCTCAGGCGGCGCGCTGCGGCGTATGAGCATAGTCGCCCTTGGCGTGTTCCCGTACATCACCGCGTCCATCATCATGCAGCTGCTGACGCCGGTGATCCCGCAATTGCAGAATATGTCCAGGGAAGGCGAGGCCGGTCGCATCAAGATGAACCGGATCACGCACTGGAGCACCGTGCCCATTGCCATCGCCCAGGCGTTCGCGCAGTTGGTCTTGCTACAACAGGCCAACGTGCTGACCAACGTCGGCTTCACCGGCGACGCGTTCCTGCCGACGCTGGCGGCGGTGCTGTCCATGACCGCGGGCACCATGTTCCTGGTCTGGCTGGGTGAACTCATAACCGAGCGCGGCATCGGCAACGGAATCTCGCTGATCATATTCGCCGGCATCGTGGTCGGTTTCCCCGGCTTGTTGGCCACCAGCTTCCTGGATCGGGACAACATCATCGGCATCTTCTTCTTCGCGTTGATCGGCCTGCTGATCATCGCGCTGATCGTGGTGTTCAATGAGGCGCACCGGCGTATTCCCGTCCAATATGGACGCAGCATATTCCGCGGCGGGCAGATGTACCGTCAATCGGGGTCTACATATATACCCCTGCGGATTAACTCCGCCGGCATGATCCCGCTGATCTTCGCGTTCTCCATCGTAATCCTGCCCGGCACGGTCGCCCAGTACCTCAGTTCCGCCGGAGGATTCCTGGGCAACGTGGCCGGCAACATGCAGACGGCGCTCAGCCCCACCGGCCCCATCTACTGGGTGCTGGCCTTCATCCTGGTGGTTGCCTTCACGTTCTTCTACACCCTGGTGGTCTTCCAGCAGCAGAACATCGCCGAAAACCTGCAGCGCAACGGGGGATTCGTTCTGGGCATACGCCCCGGGCGGCCCACCCAGGACTTCCTGAACCGGGTGATCGTCCGGCTGACGCTGGGCGGCGCGCTGTTCCTGGGGTTCATCGCCATCGTGCCCTACCTGGCATCCCTGGTCACCAACGTGGAGGCCATCGCCCTGAGCAGTACCAGCCTGCTCATCATGGTCGGCGTCGGCCTGGACACGCTGCGACAGTTGGAAGCCCAGCTGATGATGCGCAACTACGAGGGGTTCCTGAGATGACCCGCGCCAGTGTTGCGACCAGCCTGCGGTTGATTCTCTTTGGCCCCCCGGGAGCCGGCAAGGGCACCCAGGCCCAGATGCTCAAAGAACAACTGGGAGTTGAGCACGTAAGTTCGGGAGACCTGTTTCGCCATCATCTGTCCAACGGGACGGAGCTGGGTGAACTGGCCCGCGGTTACATGAACCGGGGCGCCCTGGTGCCCGACGAGGTGACTATCGAAATGGTGCTGGACCGGGTAGGGTCCCTGCCCAGCGGACGCGGCTTCATGCTGGACGGATTTCCGCGCAACACCAACCAGGCCCGGGCGCTGAACGATGCGTTGCTCCAACAGAGCCAGCGAATCGACCGGGTGGTGCACATCAGCGTCCCCGATGACGAACTGATTCGCCGGCTCAGCAACCGGTACATCTGCCGAAAATGCCAGAAACCATTCACCAGGAACCCGGCGTCCGGAGAGCCGCCCCGTAATTGCGACGACTGTGCGGACGGCGGCGACATCTATCAGCGGGACGACGATACGCCTGACGCGGTGGCCAACCGTCTCACCGTGTATCATGAGGAAACGGCTCCGGTGCTCGACTACTATCGCGACGCGGGGTTGCTGGACAACATACCGGGCGACGCATCCGTCGAATCGGTCAACCGGGCGGTCCTGGATGCGCTGGGCTTGACGGCTGAGGTATAATCATAATGGTGGAAAATCAGACAAAACGAAGAACCGCTTCCAATTCGCCGTCTTCTTACACGGGCGGGATAACACTCAAGTCCCGTCGTGAGATGGAAGCCATGGAGCGCGCCGGCGCCATCGTCGGATCCACCCTTGCTCTCCTCAAGCGATCGGTCGAGCCCGGCATTACCACCGGCGACCTCAATCGCATCGCCGAAAAAAATATCAGGAGCATGGGAGCGGTGCCCGCTTTTCTGGGTTATCAGGGATTCCCCGGCACTATCTGCGCATCCGTGAACGAGGAAATAGTCCACGGGATTCCTGGCAAGCGCGTCCTCAAGGAGGGCGACATCATAAAAATGGATTGCGGCGCTACCATCGACGGGTTTATCGGGGACGCAGCAATATCAGTGGCCGTCGGCGACGTTGACGAAGAAACCCAACGTCTGCTCGACGACACCCGGGCCAGTCTCTACGAAGGCATCGCCGCCGCCCAACCGGGCAACCGTATCGGCGACATTGGCGCTGCGGTGGAAGGCTACGCCAAGGAGCGCGGCTATGGGGTGGTGCGCCAGTTCGTTGGACACGGCATAGGCCGGTTCCTGCACGAGGACCCGCAGGTGCCGAACTACGGGGAACCGGGCAAAGGAGTATTGCTCAGGCCGGGAATGTGCATCTGCATCGAGCCCATGCTGAATCTGGGCACGGAAGACACGCGCATCCTGGACGACGACTGGACGGTCGTCACCGCCGATGGCGCGCTGTCCGCTCACTTTGAGCATACGCTGGCGATAACCAAGGACGGGCCAAAAATTCTGACTTTCCACGACTGATTCCGATATCAGCTGCATTCAGCCCCCAGGGACTGCCGCAGCTAAAGTAGGCTAGTTTATGGCTAAAAAAGAAGCAATCGAGGTCGAAGCGCAGGTCACCGAAGCGCTGCCCAACGGCATGTTCCGCGTGGAATTGCCCAACGACCACCAGGTGCTCGCCCACATCTCGGGGAAGATCCGCATGCACTTCATCCGGGTGCTCCCCGGAGACCGCGTGCTGGTCGAGCTGTCGCCCTATGACCTGACTCGTGGCCGCATCACGTACCGATTCAAGTGACGGCCAAGGATTATCAACCATGAAAGTGTCCGCGTCTGTCAAACCCCGCTGCGATCGCTGCCGGATCATCCGGCGCAAGGGCCGGGTACGCATCATTTGCGTCAACAGCAAGCACGCTCAACGCCAGGGCTGAAGCCACTGGCGAAAAGCCCGGGAACCCACGCAGGTTCCCGGCATCGGCTGGAATATCCAACCCGTTCAGAGGAGAGAAGCCATGGTTCGTATCGCGGGAGTTGACGTACCTGATCGCAAGCGCGCCCACATCGCGCTGCGAAGCATCTATGGAATCGGCCCCACCAAGGCCATCGAGATCGTCGGCAAAGCCAACCTGGACGTCGACATGCCTCCGCGCATGAGCGAACTCTCCGAGGAGCAACTCGACCGGATCCGCGTGATCGTCGACCAGGACTACATCACCGAGGGCGACCTCCGACGGGAACACAACGAAAACATCCGTCGGCTGATCGACATCGGCAGCTACCGGGGCCTGCGCCACCGCCGCAACCTTCCGGTCCACGGCCAGCGCACGCGTACCAACGCCAGGTCACGCAAGGGCGCTCGCCGCACCGTTGCCGGCCGCGGTCGCCGCACCGGTGGCAAGAAGTAAGACTCCACGAGAGCAGTCTTGCCAACATCAACTCCACCGAATCGACCCCCACGGGTAACGAACCCCACGGATATCGACCCCAAGAGGTAATCCCAGATGCCGCGACCACGCACCCGAAGGCGAGAGCGCCGGTCCATACCCCAGGGCCGCGCTTACATCTATTCCACGTTCAACAACACGTTGGTCAGCCTGACCGATCCCGACGGCAACGTGGTGGCATCGACCAGTTCCGGCACCGTCGGTTTCCGCGGCTCCCGCAAGGGAACGGCCTTCGCGGCTCAACGGGCCGCCGAGCAGGCCGCCCGTCGCGGCGTGGATATGGGGATGCGAAACATCGACGTGTACATCAAGGGGCCAGGATCGGGACGCGAGCCCGCCATCCGCGCCCTGCAGGCCGCTGGACTGTACGTCACCAGCATACGCGACGTGACGCCGATCCCACACAATGGGGTTCGGCCACCCAAGCGCCGCCGAGTCTGACGAATCTCGGCTCAACGCACTCCGGCCCCCGCCGGAGTTTGAATTCGAAACACCAACGGAAAGATAAGCATGGGAAGATATACAGGACCATCCTGCCGGCTCTGCCGACGCGCCGGAGAAAAGTTGTTCCTCAAGGGAGATCGCTGCTTCTCGCCGCGCTGCGCCATTGAACGGCGGCACATTCCACCGGGAGGCGGCGGCAACCGGCGCCGGCGCGTCTCCGACTATGGCGTACACCTGCGGGAAAAACAGAAGGCCCGCCAGATGTATGGCGTCATGGAAGGCCAGTTCCGCAAGTACATGAACGACGCCTTCAACACGCCCGGCATCTCCGGCAACAACCTGCTCCGAACGTTGGAGAGACGGCTGGACAACGTCATCTACCACTTCGGATTCGCGGATTCACGCAAGCAGGCCCGCCAGATGGTCCAGCACGGCCACTTCGCTGTCAACGGCCGCAAGACCGACATCCCGTCGTTCCTGGTGCAGCCGGGCCAGACCATCTCCTGGACCGAGACCTCCAGGAACCGCGATTTCTTCGCAGACCGCACCGACGGCCTGCCGCGGCGGACCCTGCCCACCTGGTTGACGCTGGACCTCAACAGAATGGAAGGACAGGTGGTATCCCTGCCGCCGGATAACGAACTCCCCGACACCATCAATTCCCGCCTCATCGTCGAGTACTACTCGAGGTAGCCCCTGAATGTTAAATCCCCAGATACTCCCGCCGTTGCGGGAAACGGAACCCGAAATCCCAACCCCATCAATCAGGGTAATCGAAAGCAACGACACCTACGCCTGCGTCGCGTTGGAACCGTTGGAACGCGGGTTCGCTACTACGGTGGGGAACCCGTTGCGGCGACTGCTCCTGAGTTCCATTCAGGGCACGGCCATCACCTGGGTCAAGATCGAAGACGTGCCCCATGAGTACACGGTCATCCCCGGCGTGAAAGAGGAGGTGATGGACCTCCTGCTGAGCGTCAAGCGCATCAGGATCCATGCCCTGGCCAAGCGTCCCGGGAAGATGCGACTCGACGTCACCGGCGAGGGCAGAGTTTGCGCGGGCGACATATCAACCGCCAGCGATTTCCAGATCGTGAACCCCGAACTGCACCTGGCCACGCTGGACAGCCCGGACGTCTCGCTGTCCATCGAATTCAACGTCGAATCCGGCAAGGGCTACCAGCAGGTCACCCAGGGAGACAGCGCATCCGGCCTGCCGGTCGGGGTGCTTCCGGTCGATGCCATCTACAACCCCGTCCGCAGGGTCGAATACTCCGTTGAACGCATGATGGTCGGTCAACAGACCGACTGGGAGCGCCTGATTCTCCAGGTGTGGACCGATGGCGCGATCACCCCGTTGGCCGCCATCCAGGAAGCCTCGGAAAACCTGGTGCAGCACTTCTTCATGTTCAACCAGCTGAGTCGCCCCGGCGATGTCGCACTGGACACCGCCAACTTGTCAGTGGCGTCGGAAGTGTATCTGATGCCCATCGAGCGCCTCGACCTGTCCTCGCGCACGCTGAACTGCCTGAAGCGCGCCAAATTGGACCGTGTGGGACAGGTCCTTGACCTCAGCACCGAGGATCTGCTGAACATCCGCAATTTTGGTCAGAAATCGCTGGAGGAGCTCCAGAACAAGTTGACCGAGCTCGGCGTGAACGCCGCCAGCACGGGCGGCGATGAGTCCACCGAGCCGGGGTTTGCCGATGACATGAGGAATTTCACCGGCGGGACGCTCGTTTTCGATCCCGATGACGACGACCTTGACTATGATGACGACGGAGAATAACGATGTCCTCTCACCGCGTCGCCGGCCGCAAACTTAGCCGGTACAAGGATCAGAGGAAGGCCCTGTTGCGCGGCCTCACCGTGGACCTGATCCAGCACGAGCGCATCACCACCACCCTGGCCAAGGCCAAGGAAACCAGGGTGATGGCCGAGAAATTGATCACCCACGGCAAAAAAGGCACTCTGCACAACCGGCGAGTCGCCCTGAGCCAGGTTCCCAACAAGAAAGCCGTGGCCAAAGTCTTCGATGAACTGGGACCACGTTACGCCGAGCGGCCCGGTGGATACACGCGTATCATCAAACTGGGTCCGCGACAGGGCGATGGGGCATCCATGGCCGTCATCGAACTGGTCTGATCATCACCCATTGACCGTACATCCTGTCCCAACACGGATCACACGAGGGATTGCCATCGCCGAACGCCTGTATGAAATCTGAGATTGCCGCTGATGGAACTGCTCGCCGTGTTGCCCTGGTGGTGGAATATGAGGGAACGGAATACCTCGGATTCCAGACTCAGGTGGGTTCGCCCACCATACAAGACGAACTGGAAACCGCCATCGGAAAGGTAACCGGCGTCTCCAGTCGGGTCAGGGGCGCAAGCCGAACGGATGCGGGAGCCCATGCCGCCGGGCAGGTGGTGGATTTTGCTACCGGAAGCGCATTGCCTGCCGATACGCTGACCGCCGCGTTGAACTTCTACCTCCCACCTTCGATACGCGTCACCCACGCCTGCGATGTGCCCTTTGAATTCCATTCCAGGTACGACGCAGCTCACCGGGAGTACCGGTACAGCATCCTGAACCGGGCAATGGCGTCACCGCTATTGCGGC
>JAJDXU010000333.1 GCA_022823105.1 Dehalococcoidia bacterium | reverse complement strand
CCACAGATTCAGTCCCGGGCCACCGTCATGCGCAAGCAGGCATCCCTAGTTGCATCTCGTGTTTTCTTTGGTGTCGTAACACCATAGGATGTTGATACCGGATTGCACCTGCACGCGGCGCACCGTGCCGTCATCCGACCCGATGTAAACCGAATCGGCCGGAACGGGAATCCCGTTCTGGACACGGTCTGGCAGGTGCGTCAGCGGAGCCTTAATTTCAGCGTCTCCCACCGTCAGTGACGCAATCTCCTGCGCGGTGCCGTGCGACGCCTCAGTTGCGCGCAGCACCGACAGTCTGCCTTCGACGGTCGCAACCACAATCCCTCGTTCTAGCAACGCCGGGCTGGAAACGATTGGATCACCCAGATCGTGCTCCCAAAGCAGCGAACCGTTCTGGTCCAGTGCATACACTTTGCCGTCCATCGCCGGCGCGAAAATCACTCTGTCGGACGCCACAGGCGTCGCCCACCACCAGTTGCCCGCCGTGAACTGCCAGCGAGGTTGCCCGTCGCTCAGTCCCAGCGCGTAAAGTTGCCGGTCAAACGAGCCGATGATCAGCATGTTCTTGTAGATCAGAGGGCTGGCCACCACCGCCGCTCCGGTGTCGAACTTCCAAACCAGCTCCCCGCTGTGCAGGCTGACGGCATAAACGCTGCCGTCTTGCGATCCGAAGTAAACCACCCCATTGCGCAGCACCGGAGTCGACCAGATCTCTCCCTCGGTCTGGAATGGAGACCAGCGCAGGCCTTCTCCGGTCAACGCGTTGTAAGCGTACAACCCGCCGTCCTCCGACCCAACGGCGATGATCCCGCCCGCCTCATCAAGGGCCGGACTGCCAACCAGGGGCGGCATCTCATCGGCCTCAACCTGCGGCCGGCGCCACGCCGTCGCCGCCGCTCCTCCGCCGGCGGGACGCTCAATCGCGTAAAGCGATCCGTCTATTCCGGCGACGTACACGAACGCGCCAACCGCCGGGGGACTGTAAGCGCCGCGGAAGCCTTCCGCGCCTCCCATGGTGGAGACCCACCGGGTACTGACTCCGTCCGATACCTGGTCATTCAGGGCGTACACCTGGCCTTCCAGCGTGGTGGCGTAAACCACTCCCTCCTCTACTGCCACAGCGCCCCATCCCCTGGTGGATGCGCCGAGGTTCGGGGTGCACCCGGTCGCGACGGCGCCCGTGATCATCGCCAAAACCAGCAGCAGGCCGACCCAGGTACGTCCGCTCCGCGCGGAGATTAAAGACGCGATATTCCTGTGCATGTCCCTCAATCGTCTCGTGCCCGGGCGCCGCTCACGACACCGGATCATAACCCTGCCCGCCCATGGGCCTGCAGCGCAGAATCCGCTTGAATCCGAGCCAACTCCCCCGGCCGATTCCGTAACGTTCTACTGCATCCGCAGTGTATTGCGAGCAACTTGGCTCGAACCGGCACATCGCGGGGAGGTAGGGAGAAATAGTCAGTTGGTACAACCGTATCAACTTCAGCGCCGCAAACTTCATCGCTGCGGCTCCGCGCGCACCAGCTTGCTTCGACGCAAAAGATCGTGCGCCGCTCTTTCAAGTTTCCCGTAGTCGGCGTCGCCCGCGCCCCGGCGCGCCATCAGGATAACGTCCCACCCGGGTTCGCATCCCGCCAGGCGGACCACCTCCCTGAGTCGCCGCTTGAGGCGATTCCTCACCACTGCATTGCCGACGCGTTTGCTGGCGATGAAGCAGAAACGGGATTGATCCGTTCCGTTCGCGGATGCGCGGACCACCAGCAGGCGGTTGGCTATGCTCTGCCCATGTTGGTGGATCTCCGAAATGCGAGCGTTTCCGGTTAACCGATGATGTCTTTGCATCAATAACCGGTCGTCAGCTGCGGCTGATCGGAGCAAAGGGTCAATTACACGGACAACCGGTGCCGGCCCTTGAACCGGCGACGGCGCAACACCGCGCGACCATCCGAGGTGCGTGAACGGGAGCGGAAACCGTGCACGCGTGCGCGGCGTCGCTTTTTGGGCTGATAAGTTCGTTTCGGCATACTATGTCTCCGACAGAATTCAATACTAATGCCAATGCCCCGGTGCGTCAAGAATCACTGGGCGACCGCAGGGCTATCGCACATGAACGGTTTAGTATCGTCATACCGGCGAAAGCCGGTATCCGTTGACCGAAGTCGGCTGTTTCCATGGGAATATCAAGCCATTCACAGGTTCTGGACTCCGGCTTTCGCCAGAGTGACAGGTGAGTGATTTCATATGCGATAGCCCTGGGCGACCGACAGAGCCTTTGCAAAGTCGCCACACGTCCCGCTCATGGTGCGGAACGTCCGCCTACGGCGGGAGCCTGTCGAACCACGAGCGCGTCCTTGGATGGGCGCACCACGAGCGGACGAACGTCAATCGCACGACTTTGAAAAAGCCCTGGGCGACCGACGACCCACGCTGCGCCCGCAGAGCCCGATCCACTCACGTTGCGTGAACCCGGGCCGACGGCCTGTCTTCAGCCAACTGCTTACGTTCCCGCGATCCTGCCGCTATAATCCGAATCAAACGGTGATGTGACGGCTATTTCAACCCGGACGCAGTGCGATGAAAGAACGATACGAACAGGAAATCGAACAACTCCTCAGCGAACTCGAAGCCGAGTCGCCAAGTCCCGCCAACACTCCGCCCCCAAATGACCCGGCGCGGCCCCTGGACGACGAGCCCTCACCTTACGCTCCCAGGCCCAGGGCCGGCGTCCGCCTGATCTCGCCAGGCAAGTTGGCGGTGGCCGGCCTGATCCTGGCCGTCGTCGGCCTGCTGATGCCGGTGCTCAAATGGCTCTCAATGGCCGGACTGGCCATCCTGGCCGGCGCGGTGGTGTGGATGATTGTCCGGCGAATGGGTTCGCAGCAACCCGCCTACTGGCGAGGCCGGCGCGTTGACGAGCCTCCCAAGGGCGCTTGGGAGCGTTTTCGCCGCTGGTTGGCAAAATAACCTACCAACCCACCGCAGCGCCGTCCTTGCGTGGCTCGCTGCCGCCGCTCAGAACCCCGCTCTCCGGGTCTCGGCTGACCACCTGCCCGCCGCCCATCCCGCCGGCTCCGCCTCGTCCGGGCCCGTGCATCACGTTCACCCGGTGCCCCCTCCGGTGCAGTTCCATCGCCACGTCGTTGCTCACGTCTCCCTCCAGCCACACCGAGTCCCCGGCGATCTGGAAGCGCAGCGCGTCCAGCGCGCTTTGGGAATCCATCCCGAAGTCCACCATGTTGGAAATCACCTGTAGGTGCCCTTGCGGCTGCATGAAGCCGCCCATCACGCCGTAGCTCAGCCACAATTCCCCATCCCGCGTCGCCATTGCCGGAATGATGGTGTGGAACGGCCGCTTGCCGCCTGCCAGCGCGTTAGGATGCTCCGGGTCCAGTTCAAACAGGGATGCGCGGTTGTGTAGCACGATCCCGGTCCCGGGCGCCACCAGTCCGGACCCGAAGTTGGTGAACACGCTGTTGATCAGCGAGCAGGCGTTGCCGTCCCCGTCGATCACGCTGATGTACACGGTGTCGGCGCCGGCCAACATCTTGCCGTACGGAACCGTCCGCATCGCCGCGTTGGAATCGATCAGTGAGCGCCGCCCGTCCGCGTATGCCTTCGACGCCCACATCTCCGTCGGGACATCCGCGCAACGAGGGTCGGCCAGGTATCGGAATCCGTCCGCGAATCCCAGCCGCGTTGCCTCGATCAGGTGGTGATAGCGGTCCGCGCTCTGCTCGCCCATACTCCCAATGTCAAAGCCCTCGGCGATGTTCAGCGCCTCCAACGCAATGATCCCCTGGCCGTTCGGCGGACACTCCCAGCAGGTCACTCCGCGGTAGTCCGTCATGATCGCCTCGTCCCAATCGGAGTGGTGCGATGCCAGGTCCTCCTCGCTCAGCCACCCGCCCTGCTCCTGCACGAAATTCGCCATGGCCCGTGCGATTGGCCCATTGTAGAACCCCTCGCTGCCGCCCTCCGCAACCGTTCGCAGCGTCTTCGCCAGCGTGGGCAATTGCATCATCTCGCCCTCGCGGGGCGCCCGCCCGTTCGTCAGCAACTCTTGACCCGAAGGAAACGCGCCCAGCTTGTCCTCCTGCTGCTGCCACTGGTACGCGATAATGTCGGTCACCGGAAAACCGCGTTCAGCGTAATCGATCGCCGGTTCCAGTGCATCGGCCAGGCTCATCGTCCCCTCGCTTTCCAGCAACACCTCCCATCCGTGCACCGTTCCCGGCACCGACACCGAGTAATGCCCCAGGGCCGGCATCCTGGTGCGCCCCTGCGATCGCAGTTCCTCAATGCTCGCGGCCATCGGCGCGCGCCCGCTACCGTTCAGAGCCACCACGTCCTTTCGCTTCGCCTTCCAGATCAACGCGAACAGGTCACCGCCGACTCCCGTAGACATCGGCTCGACCACGTTCAGCGTCGCCGCCGTGGCTACCGCCGCATCCACCGCGTTGCCGCCCGCCATCAGGATGCGCAAACCGGCCATGGCCGCAAGCGGTTGGCTGGTCGCCACCATCCCGTTGGTGGCGTGTACTGTCGAACGGCGGGAATTAAAAAACATGACGTGACTCCGAGGCTGAATGAGGGATTTTCTGCGTCATCTTTGTACACCCGCCCCGCACGATTGACAAGACCGTTCGGGATCAGGGCTATCGCACATGAACGGTTTAGTATCGTCATACCGGCGAAAGCCGGTATCCATTGACCGAAGTCGGCTTTTTCCATGGGAATATCAAGCCATTCACAGGTTCTGGACTCCGGCTTTCGCCGGAGTGACAGGCGAGTGATTTCATACGCGATAGCCCCGCGTTCGGAATGGTTTGGGCTACCACAGACCCGCGCACGGGTATATAATCGTTCGGGTTTAGCCCCTGCTGGTTGGGCTGCATCCTATTCGCGTGTCCGGGCCTGTAGTCAAACGATCCTTGGCAACCCGTCGTGGCCCGTCGAACTTACTTGCTGAGGAGGAGATCATGCCAGAATCCGCCAAAATCATTTACACCGAAACCGACGAGGCGCCCTACCTAGCGACGCACTCGTTGCTTCCCATTCTCCAGGCGTTCACCAAGAGCTCAGGAATCGAACTGGAGACTTGGGACATCTCCCTGTCAGGGCGCATCATCGCCAACTTCCCCGACAACCTGACCGACGAGCAGCGTATCCCAGACTACCTGCGCATGTGCGGCGAGCTGTGCCTGGAACCCGATGCCAACCTGATCAAGCTCCCCAACATCAGCGCCTCCATTCCCCAGCTGAAGGGCGCCATCGCTGAGTTGCAGAGCCAGGGCTACGACATACCCGACTATCCTGACCAGCCCGCCAACGACGCCGAGCGGGAAATCCAGGCCCGCTACTCCCGCGTCCTGGGCAGCGCGGTCAACCCCGTCATCAGGGAGGGCAATTCCGACCGCCGTTCCTCCACCGCGGTGAAAGAACACGGCCAGCGCAACCCCCACCGCATGATGCAGGACTGGCCCGATGTTTCCAAGACTCGCGTCGGCCACATGACTGACGGAGACTTCTTCAGCAGCGAGGTCGCGGTGACCACCACCGAGGCCGGGTCTGCCGCCATCCAGTTCGTCTCCGGCGATGGCAGCGTCACCGAGCTCAAATCCGGCATCCCCATCCAGGCCGATGAGATCCTCGACTGCGCCGTCATGAACGTCAAGGCGCTCCGCCGGTTCTACGCCGAGCAGATGGATCAGGCCAAGGCGGACGACCTCCTCCTCGGACTCCACGTCAAGACCACCATGATGCGCGTCTCCGACCCCATCATCTTCGGACACCTGGTGTCGGAGTTCTTCAATGACGTCTTCGACAAGCACGCCGACGCCCTGGCCCAGGTCGCCGTTGACCCTGATAACGGCGTCGCCGAACTGCTCACCAAGATCCAGGACCTGCCCGACGCCAAGCGCGCCGAAATCGAGGCTGACATCCAGGCCTGCTACGACAACCGGCCCGACCTGATGATGGTCAACTCCTACCGTGGCATCACCAACCTCCACGTCTCCAGCGACACCATCATCGACGCCTCCATGCCGGTAGTAATCCGCGACGGCGGACGCACCTGGGGCCCTGACAACGAGCTGCACGACACCATCGCCCTGATCCCCGACCGCTCCTACGCCACCATCTACCAGGCGGTCGTCGAGGACTGCCAGAAGAACGGCGCCCTCGATCCTGCCACCCTTGGCAGCGTCGCCAACGTCGGCCTCATGGCTCAGGCCGCTGAGGAATACGGCTCCCACGACAAGACCTTCGAAGCTCCCGGCAACGGCACAATCCGAGTCGTTGACGCTTCCGGCTCCACCCTCATGGAGCAGAAAGTCGAGGAAGGCGACATCTTCCGCATGTGCCAGACCAAGGACGTTCCGATCCAGGACTGGGTCAAGCTCGGCGTGAACCGCGCCCGGCTCACCGGACAGGCCGCCATTTTCTGGCTGGATGCCAACCGCGCCCACGACGCCGAACTCATCAAGAAGGTGGAGAAGTACCTGCCGGAGCACGACACCACCGGCCTCGACATCAGCGTGCTGCCTCCGGTTGAGGCCATGAATGCCACCATCGCCCGCAGCCGCGCCGGCCAGGACACAATCGCCGTCACCGGCAACGTGCTGCGCGACTATCTCACCGACCTGTTCCCCATCCTCGAACTGGGCACCAGCGCCAAGATGCTCTCGGTGGTTCCCCTGCTCAACGGCGGAGGAATGTTCGAGACCGGCGCCGGCGGGTCTGCCCCCCGGCACGTC
The DNA here is from genome assembly GCA_022823105.1 of Dehalococcoidia bacterium. GTDB lineage: Bacteria > Chloroflexota > Dehalococcoidia > Lucifugimonadales > UBA3495 > Bin87. The sequence goes on along the minus strand of JAJDXU010000333.1, from coordinate 17,702 downwards.
CAGCAGTTCCTCGAAGAGGGGCACCTGCGCTGGGACTCCCTCGGCGAGTTCTGCGCCCTCGTCGCCTCCTTCGAGCACTACGGCGAGGTCTTCAACAGCGACCAGGCCCGGCTCTTGGCTGAAACCCTCGACCAGGCCATCGGTGAACACCTCGAACACCAGCGCAACCCGTCCCGCCGCGTGAACGAGCTGGACACCCGCGGCAGCCACTTCTACCTCGCCCTCTACTGGGCTCAGGCCCTCGCGAAGCAGGACAAGGACCCTGAACTGAAGGCCCGCTTCACCGAGGTTGCGCGCCAGATGGAGGCAAACGAAGAGAAGATCGCTCAGGAGTTGGTGGACTGCCAGGGCCAACCCATGGACATCGGCGGTTACTACCGCCCCAACAACGACATGGCAGCCAGCGCCATGCGACCCAGCGCCACGCTGAACGCCATCCTGGACGCCATTTAGCAACCCCAACAGTCCAACTCCCGGCTGAACTCAGTCACCGGATCAACGTAGGGGCGCTCCGCCAGCGGCGGACGGCGCCCCTACCAATGCCAATACTCAAAGGGAGGCATCCACAGCAATGCGAAGCAAAGTAACCGTAGTTGGCGCCGGCAACGTCGGCGCCACCACCGCCCAGCGCATCCACCAACTCGGCTACGCCGACGTCGTTTTGGTGGACATCATCGAGGACATGCCGCAGGGCAAAGGCCTCGATATGCTGGAATCCGGGCCCATCATCGGTTCGGATGGCATGATCACCGGGTCCAACGGCTACGAAGAAACCGCCGATTCCGACGTGGTGGTCATCACTTCCGGTATCGCCCGCCGTCCCGGCATGAGCCGCGACGACCTGCTGCTCACCAACATGCGGATCACTTCCGCCGTTACCGAAGAAGTCGTAAAACACTCGCCCAACTGCATCATCCTCGCCGTGACCAACCCCCTGGACGCCATGGTCCAGAACGTATTCCAGACCGCTGGTTTCCCCCGCAACCGCGTCTTCGGCATGGCCGGCGTACTCGACACCGCTCGTTACCGCACCTTCATCGCCCGGGAACTCAACGTGTCCGTGGACGACGTGCAGGCCATGGTTCTGGGCGGCCACGGCGACGACATGGTGCCACTGGTCCGCTATACCACCGTCGGTTGCATCCCCCTCACCGAACTGCTCTCCCAGGACCGCATCGACTCCATCGTCCAGCGCACCCGCGATGGCGGCGGCGAAATTGTCGCCCTCCTCAAGCAGGGCTCGGCATTCTACGCTCCCTCCGCAGCCATCACCGAAATGGTCGAAGCTATCCTGCTGGACAAAAAGCGCATCCTGCCCGGCTGCGCCTACCTTGAGGGCGAGTACGGCATCAATGGCCTCTGCGTCGGCGTCCCCGTCAAGATCGGCGCCAACGGCGTCGAGCAGATCATTGAGATCAACCTGACCGACGAGGAAAAGGCCGCCCTGCAAAGCTCCGCCGCCTCCGTCCAGGAACTCGTTGATGTCATGGCCAGCGCCAAGGCCGAAGCCTGACCGATTGCTTCTGGCAGGCCAAAACGCGCGAGGGCGGGTGCAAAACCCGCCCTTATTTCGTAAGTGCCAGCGTATAATATTTTTAAAATTGTCCCCACATCATTGGAGGCCCGCATGACTGAGCGCACGGAATTGGAACGCGAACTGCTGGCGAAAGCCGCTCAATATATGCCGGGCAAATCAAACGGCAACACCAGTTACCCCGAGGAATTGAATTTCATCGTCCGCGAGGGCAAAGCGGGCCGCGTCTGGGACGTCTCCGGCAATGAGTACGTGGACTGGCTCATGGGCTCCGGCCCCATGATTCTCGGCCATGCCCATCCCGCCGTCACAGAGGCTGTCCTGGAAGCCGTCGGCCGGGGCTCCACGTTCTTCACCAACAACGACCAGGCCGTCATGCTCGCCGAAGAGCTCTGCCGGGCTGTCCCTTGCGCCGACAAGGTCCGGTTCACCACCAGCGGCACCGATGCCTGCTTCCAGGCCATGCGCGCTGCCCGCGCCTACACTGGAAGGGAGAAGATCCTGAAATTCGAAGGCGGATACCACGGCACCAGCGACTACGCCATGATGTCCGTGTTCGCCTCCGCCAGTGTCGAATTCCCCCAGGCCGAGGCCAACAGCGCCGGCATCCCGCGTGCCCTCAGCGATCTGATGCTGGTGTCCCAGTTCAACGATCTGGACACCACCGCCGCCATCATTGACGCTCACCAGGATGAGATCGCCGCCGTCATCGTCGAGCCCCTCCAGCGAACACTGGCCCCCAACCCGGGCTTCCTGGCCGGCCTCCGCAAACTCACCTCCGATGCCGGAATCCTGCTCATATTCGATGAGGTCGTCACCGGGTTCCGCCTCGCCTACGGTGGCGCTCAGGAATTCTACGGGGTCACGCCCGACCTCTGCTCGGTCGGCAAGATCATGGGCGGCGGCTACCCTCTCGCCGGCGTTCTAGGTAACGGCGACGTGATGTCCGTGTACGACCGGTCCGCCGTCTCTTCGGACAGCTATGTCGATCAGATCGGCACGCTCAACGGCAACCCTATCGCCTGCGCCGCCGGCCTGGCCACCCTGGCGGAACTCCGCAAGGACGGCGCCTACGATCGCCTCCACAGCGTCGGCGGACAGATCCGGCAGGCTTTGGTCGATGCCTGTTCAGAGCAGGGATTTACGGTCCAGAGCGTAGGCGAAGACGCAATCTTCGACATCTACTTCGCCGATCATCGCGTCCAAAATTACCGCGACGGCCTGGCCGCCGATCCTGTGCCTTTGGGTAAACTCAACGCCGGCCTGCTGGAACGCGGCATCATCAAGTCCTGGCCTCAGAAATTCTATCCCTCCGTGGCCCACACCGACGCCGACGTCGCCCAGACCGTCTCCGCCATCCACGAAGTCGCACCCAAGTTGCGCGATCAGGCCTGATTACGTTACGGAGTCAAATCGTGCTCACGCAAGACCGCACCGATCTGATTGAGAGTCTTTTTGTGGCATCTGACCGTGCGTTTGACGCCGGGGAGAACCGGCTCGGCTCGCTGAAACTCTGGGAAGCCGCCGAGTGCGCCCTGTCCGCCGTAGCCGAAAGCCGGAATCTGCCCTCCGCCACTGAGGACGACCACTTCGACCTCCTCGAATTGCTGATGTCCGAAGCCGGCCGAAGGGTCGATATCTACGATGGTTACGACCTGATCTCCGGTTACTTGGTCGCTGGATTCGTTCAGAACAACGTCGAGTACGATTTTATGGAAGACTACTTGTTGGAAAGTTCGCGCCGGTCGGTGCGCCATTTCGTCAAGGAATTGCTACCGTTCGCTATGAAACCGTCCTTGTGAACGCTCCCTCCCACGTCAGAGCAGCCCTGCGGTTCTTGGAGTTGGCGGACGCATTCTCATTCGAAAGGGACCCACTGGCCAAATCGGAAATGCTATGGTGCGCGGCGGCCCACATCATAAAGGCGATTGCCGTAACGCGACGGCCGATTTGGCCCAACCGACGCCACAGCGACCTACATGGTATAGCCGTTAGGATTGCTGGCCTTTGGAGCGAACCCGGCATTGAGGATGACTTCGACGCCGCTGAAAGGCTCCATCGAAATATGTACGAGGGATACATGGGCCGGCGAGCCTTTGCCAACGCAGAACGAAGGGTGCGGCGCCTGGTCAACCTGGTAGCCAATAGAATCCAAACGCAACCGTGACACGCCTTGAGGGGCGAGTCTGGAACCCGCCCCTCGTCCTCGCGCTGCTTCGTGCCAACCTACCGTCCGCGGATCTTCACTTCCAGCGGCCCTGTGCTCACGATGTGCCGCTTCAACCCCAGTTCCCGCGGCGACATCCCCATCGCTAGCCCGATCATCTGCGGCATGTGCAATATTGGCAGGTCGATGGATCGCCGCGCCTGCGACGCCGCCTTTGGCTGGAACCCGTCCAGGTTAAGATGACACAGCGGGCAGGGCGTCACCATGGCGTCTGCGCCCAGGTCCTTCACCTCCGACGTGTGCTTGCCCACCATCGCCATCGAGTTGCGCTGGTTGATGGTCAGGATCGGGAACCCGCAGCAGCGCGTCTTACCCTCGAAATCCACCAACGTCGCACCCAGCAGCTGTATCAGCATCTCAAGCGACTGCTGCCGCTCCGGGTGGTCCTCGATGTCAAGCGCCTCCGTCGGCCGCACGATGTAGCACCCGTAAAAGGGCGCTATCTTCAGCTCGTTCAACGGCCGCGTGATCAGCGCGCCCAATCGGTCCAGACCGTAGTCCTCGATCAGGATCCACAGCAGATGCTTGGGCTCGGCGTTTCCGCTGTATTCCAACCCCTCTTCCGCCAGGTGGGAGTTGATCTCCGCCAGGTACTCAGGGTTGCGCATCCGGTGGTTCGCCTGCGACATGACCCCCTGGCACGTGCTGCAGATCGTCAGGATGGGCAGGCCCATCCGCTCCGCCTTGGCGAAATTCCGCGCGTTCAGCGTGTCGCCAAATAGCTGGTTCTTTTCCTGGATGACCCCCGCTCCCGTGCACGTCCAGCCGGGTATCTCTTCCAGTTCAATCCCCATGCGGTCGCACACCATCCGCGCCGCCGGGTAAAGTTCGGGCGCGCCCCCCTGCGACACGCATCCCGGGAAAAAGGCGTACTTCACTGGTCCCTCCTCAAAGTTCCGACCGCACTTTGCGTAGGGGCGAGTGTCGACGCGCCCATCGCTGCTCCGGAACGACTATCAATATCTTGGTGAACTGGGCGATTATCCAAACGGCGAGTTATTGCTCACCTTTGAAGCCTCGGGCTGTGGCTGCGTCCGGCTGAAAATGCGGCGCACCGCCTCCACGTTCTCCACGTTCTTGTGAGCGATGGGCGGCATCTTGCCCCGACGCATCGCCCGGAACGCCACCGGCATGTAGTCCATCAGCGCCGGAAGGTTCATCATCCCCACCGACTTGATGGGCAAACGCAACTCGTCCAACCGTCCGCTGTGCCCCACCGACTCGGTGAAAGCGTCGGTGTGCCGCGCGCCGTTGTTGTTGTCGTAGCCCGCCTGGATCGCCTGCTCCCGCATCGCCATGATTCGGTCCATGGGCGCGACCCCCTTGGGGCATGCCTGCACGCACTCGTTGCAGCGGGTGCAGTCCCAGATGCCGGTTGGCTCGCTCAGTGCCCACAACCGCTCCATCGAGACGCCCTCGGCGTCCCCGTCCCGCGGGTCGGCCGTGAACCGGTAGGCCTTCGCCAGCGCCGCCGGTCCCAGGAAGGTCGGGTCCACCTCAAGCACCGTGCAGTCAGATACGCACGCGCCGCACATGATGCACGCCGTAACGCTGGACAGGTGCAGCATCGCGTCGTTGGACACGATGTACTCGCCTTCCGGCTCTTGCCCCATGTGTTTGAGATAGGGATCGACGGCTTCGATTTTTTCCCAGAAGAGATCGAAGTTGACCACCAGGTCCTTCACCACCGGCATCACGCCCGCCGGCTCCACTGTGATCACTCCATCCTGGACCACCGTGTTCGCGATGGTCTTGCACGCCAACCCGGCGTGCCCATTGATCCTCATGGCGCAGGACCCGCAGATCGCGCTCCGGCAGGAACATCGCAGCGACAGCGTCCCGTCGTCGTCCTCGCGAATCTGGATCAGCGCGTCCAGCACCGTCGCGTTGTCCGCGATGGTGACCGGGTAGTCCTCCCAGTAGGGCAGTCGACGCTCGTCGTCCGCCTCCGGGTCTTGTCTTTTCACCCTGATAGTGACATCCATTTCCTAGTATTTCCTCTCTTCCGGTGTCCAATTCGTGATGACCACGGGCAACTCGGAGACCGCAGGACCGGCCTCGCCCTTGGTGAGCACGATGTGGTGCAGCCATTCCTCGTCATTGCGCTCCGGGTAGTCCACGCGGAACTGCGCTCCCCGACTCTCCCGCCGTTCCAACGCGCCCACCGCGATGGTGTCCGCGCAATCGAGCATGTATCCCAACTCCAGCGCAAAGATCAGGTCGGTGTTGAACGTCTTGCCCTTGTTCTGCACCGGAACGTTCTCATACCGGCGCCTCAGGTCGTGCAGGTCTCCCAGCGTTTCCTGGATGCCCTCCTCGTTCCGGAACACCGCCACGTTGCGGTTCATGGAGTCGCCCATGTCCTTGCGGATCGCGCCCCAGCGGTCTCCGTTTTCGGGCCGGTCCAGCATCTCCTGGATGCGCCGCCGTTCCTGCGCCAGCGCAGCGCTGGCGTCAAAGTCCGCGAATCCCATGCCCCGTACCGCGTCCGACGCGTGGTTGCCCGCTCGCTCCCCGAACACGATGGTGTCCAGCAGCGAGTTGGCGCCCAGCCTGTTCCCGCCGTGTACGCTCACGTTGGCGCATTCACCGGCCGCGTAAACCCCGTTCAGGTTGGTCAACCCGTTCACGTCGGTCTTGATGCCGCCCATTATGTAATGCATCCCCGGGCGAATCGGGATGGGCTCCTTGATCATGTCCACGCCGGCCAGGTCGATACCGATCTCCCGGATCTGGATCAGCTTCTCCATGATCAGGGCTTCCCCAAGGTGCGTGCAGTCAAGGTAAACGCAGCCGTCCACACCGTTGCCCGCGTTGATCTCGGTCTGCTCGGCGCGGGAAACCACGTCGCGGGACGCCAGCTCCATCATGTTGGGAGCGTACTTCTCCATGAAGCGGTTGCCGTCTTTGTCCCTCAGGTACGCTCCCTCGCCGCGCGCCGCCTCGGAAATCAGCACGCCGCTGCCGGCCAGCGTCGTTGGATGGTATTGCACCATCTCCATGTCCATCAGCTGTCCGCCTGCGTTGTAAATCAGACCCATGCCGTCGCCGGTCACGATCAGCGCGTTGGTGCTCGGCTCAAACAGCCTTCCGCAACCTCCCGTCGCAAAAATCACCGTCTTCGCTCTGAGCACGTGCAATTCCCCGGTCCGGATTTCCAGCGCAATCACGCCGGCCGCTCGGCCATCTTCCATGATCAGGGACGTGACGAACCACTCCTCGTACCGCCGCACGCCCGATTTGATCAGCTGCTCGAACATCACGTGGAGCAGCGCCTGGCCCGTGAAGTCGCCCACAAAGAACGTACGCGCCCTGCGCTGCCCGCCGAACGCGCGAGTGCCCAGCTTGCCTTCGTCGTCGCGGTTGAAGGTGACTCCCATGTGCTCCATGTCGATGAGAGAAGCGCCCGCTTGCCGGCACATCACCTCAATGGCGTCCTGGTCGCCCAGGAAGTCGCTGCCCTTGATGGTGTCGTACGCGTGGTCCTCCCAGTCGTCCCCTCTGTCCAGCAGCGCAGCGTTTATGCCGCCCTGGGCCGCGTTTGAATGGCTGCGAACTGGGTGGACCTTGCTGATGATGGCAGTGTCCGCGCCACCCGCTCGGGCCGCAATGGCCGCCCGCATGCCGGCGAGTCCAGCGCCGACGATCAGTACGTCGTGTTGCAAATCCTCTGGCATTTGTGATTTCCTCCGGCCGGGTTAGGGCAATCCGGCTGCATTCGGCGCATGGGCGGCCCAGCGGCGCGCCTGTTGTTGGCTGCTAATTATCCCCCATCACACGCGTGGCTAGCAACAGCGAGGCCACGCTCTTGGCGTCCCTTATCGTGCCGTCCGCAATTAACGCCGGGATTTTCCCAAGCGACACCCGTACCACTTCGATGAATTCGTCCTCGTCGGCGGTCAGCCGAGCCGGAGACAACTCCTGAGCCAGGTATGCGTGCATCATCTGCGTACACCACCCTGGCGCCACGTAGAAGCTGCCCAACGATTCAAGCGCTCCCGCGGTGTGGCCAATCTCTTCCTGCAACTCGCGCAGTGCGGTCGTCTCCGGGTCTTCTCCCGGTTCCATCTTGCCCGCCGGCGCCTCCAGCAGAAACGACTCCACGGCCTTGCGAAACTGCCTCACCAGCAGCACGTTGCCCTCGGAATCCACCGGTACGATGCAAACCGACGACGGGTGGTCCACGATCTCCTGTGTGATCTCCCGTCCGTTCGGTAAGCTCACGGTATTCAACCGTACTCTCACCAGATCGCCCTGGTAGGCTGTCTCCGTCGCAACCGTTGGCTCAACTTCAATCGCGGCCGACCCTCCGCCCTCTCTGCGCATCGTCACCCTCCCAGCACCCGCAACGCCAGCAACAGCGACGCCACGCTTTTCGCGTCCCGAATCGCGCCGCTCGATATCTGACCAGGAATTTCGTCCAGCGGCACCCGCACCACCTCTATGAATTCATCCTCGTCCGACTCCAGCACCGCCGGGCTCAGGCCCGTGGCCAGGTACGCGTACATGTACTCGGTGGCCCATCCGGGCGCCAGCCAGAACGCCGTCAGTTCCGTCAATTCGGCCGCTGTATGCCCGATCTCTTCTTGCAACTCCCGTCTGGCCGATTCTTCCGGTTCCTCCCCTTCCTCAATGCCACCGGCCGGCACCTCCAGCAGAAAACTCTCCGCCGGCTTGCGGTACTGACGCACCAGCAGAACGTTGTTGTCTGCATCCACCGGTACCACGCAGATCGATGGCGCGTGATCGACGATTTCCCGCGTGGTCTCCCGCCCGTTGGGTAGCCGTATCGTATCCACCCGCACGTCGATGATCCGCCCGTGGAACACATCGCGGGATGCGATGGTCGGTTCGTTGTTGGCTGAATCAGTCACTAGCTGCAACGTCCGTTACGCCGTATTTTCGAAGCATCGCGTCAACAAAGGGTTTGAGGACAGCCTCGGCGGCCAGCACGTGCATCGCAACTACGTTGGCGCCTGCTTCGTCCGGGTCTTGGTCGTAGAACATCACGACACCGTTGGCGATTGTGTCTCCATACAGAGCCGGAGCTCCGGCGCTGATGTAAAGCAAATCGGCCTTTTCGTCGTAAGTCACAACCGCCTTGGGGGTGGATTCCATCTCCGCCGCGTTCACCGACTTCGTGGCCATGGTGGTCCTCCAAGTTCTCGCGCCAAGCGGCGGTCAGGGAAAGCGGTAACCAACTCGCCGTCTGCGTTCATAACAACTTGCACCCACTGCGTTACGCCTTCTATCCTGCCGATGCTGACATCGGCCACCCTTCCCCGATCGTCCACCTCTCGCCGCTCCCGATGTGGATTTTCGATAATTAGCATAACCCATTCTGGATGTATCCCGTGACCCTGTGCCGCCTCATCGCCGTGCTCTGTCTTGGTAATCGCGCGTAAGCTTCCCGTAAGCGGGCATTCTCGCCGGACTCTGACGAATTGGCCATCCTGAAAGCGTAAGCATCACCGTCCCTGAAAGCTGAATCCCAGCCGCCGCGTCAGCGTCGCCCAGAAGTAGTTCGGCTCGTTGGCCCTCAAAAACCGCGCCCGGTACGGACTCGGCGTAACACTCACCCAATCACCCGGATCCATCGGGTGGTTCTCGAAGCCGTCCACGCTGATCGTCGCCTCCTGGGACCCTTCCAGGTGGAAGTCCACGCTGCTCGTCGGGCTCAACACCAACGGCGTCGTCAATCCCACGTGGGACGCCAGCGGCGTCAGCACCAGGTCGTCGGACAACGGGTCGATTATCGGACCGCCAGCGGCGAAGCTGTACCCCGTGCTTCCGGTCGCCGTCGCCAGGATCACTCCGTCCGCCCGGAAGGTCGACACATCCGCTCCGTCGATCACCGCCCGCACCGTGATCACCCGCGACACCCGGCTCCGAGAGAGTACGACGTCGTTCAACGCATGGTAGGGCCCGCGAGTTTCCGGAGCCTCGTCTTCATCACCGGGGCGTTTGTGCACCACCGCCATGAGCATGCTGTGCTCCGACACCCTCACGTCCCCGTTCAGGTAACGCGGCAATTGCTCCATCACTCCCGGCACCGTAAGCTCCGTCATGAATCCCAGCCGGCCCATGTTGATGCCCAGCAGCGGTATGCCCATGGGTGCGACGGCTCGATTCACTCGCAAGATGGTGCCGTCTCCTCCAATAGTGATCACCAGGTCGGTGTCTTGCGCACGCTCGCTCAGGTCCGCCGCGTCCTCCGCCCTCAGGATCCAGCTGTTCGCGCCGAGATTCAGCTCGCCCACAATGGCGTGCGCCAGGTCCAGCGCCTCCGGAATCAGGTCGTTGTAGGCGATGCCAACGGTCGTCATGGTCGGCTATCCGCCCCCGAGCACCGAAACGGCCCGTTCCGCCGCCCCGAGCAGAGACCCCGGAGCCACGCCCAGCCAGACCAACGCCAGCGTAGCCACGCCCAGCGCCACGTTGACCGGCCACGAAGCCCCCACCCGCTCTGTGTGAATCGGTGTTTGCAGGAACATCACCTTGATCACGCGCAGGTAGTAGTAGGCCGATACCACGCTGTTCACCACGCCGATTATCACCAGCCACGTCATCAACGACTCGCCGGTATTGATCGCCGCCGCGAAAACGTAAATTTTTGCGATGAATATACCCGTCGGAGGCACCCCGATCAGCGCGATCAACGCCAGCGCCAGGGTGATCGCCAGGAACGGCGCCCGGCGCAACATGCCGGCATAGTCGTATATCTCGTCGCTGTTGATGCGGTTGCCGATGCAAACTATGGCGAAAAATGCGGTCAGGTTCGCCGCGGTGTACGCCGCCAGGTAGAACAGCACACTGCTGGGCCCCACCGCGATGTCCCCGGCGTAGGCCACCGCCGCCACCCCCACCAGGATGTAGCCAGCGTGCGCCACCGTGCTGTAACCGAACATCCGCTTGATGTTGCGCTGCGCGATGGCCACCAGGTTGCCGATGGTCATCGACAACGCGGCCAGTCCCGCCAGCAGCACCCACCAGTCACCTTCCAGCGCGTCGAACCCGACGTAGAAGACCCGCAGCACCAGTCCGAACGCGGCCGCCTTGCTCGCCACCGACAGGAACGCCACCATCGGCGTCGGCGCACCCTCATATACGTCTGGCACCCACATCTGGAACGGCGCCGCCGACATCTTGAATCCAAAGCCGGCCAGCAGGAGCACGATGGCCAGCAACAGCGCCATGCTCCCGAACGGGAAAGCTCCCGTCGACGCCACCGCCGAAAGCGCCGGCGCGATCTCGTCCAGGCGCGTGCTGCCCGTGAACCCGTATATCAACGCCATCCCGTACAGCATCAGCGCGCTGCTCAACGCGCCGATGATCAGGAACTTCATGCCTGCCTCGCTCGACCGCCCGTTGGGCAGGAACGCCGCCATCGCCGCCAGCGGCAGCGTGGTCAGCTCCAGCGCGATGTACATGGTGATCAGCTCATGCGCCGAAACCAGCAGCATCATGCCCGTCGCTGAAAGCAGCATCAGCCCGAAAAACTCGCCCTGCAGCCTCTCCATCCTCCTCACGTAGTCCGTAGAAACCAGCACCACCAAACCCACCGCCGCCAGGATCAGGAAGTTGAAGAATAGCGAGAACTTGTCGATCGACAGCGTGTACAGGACCACTGACCCTTCTGCCGTCAATTGGCTTTGGCCGGACCCCGTCAACTCGGCGACCTGCCACGCGCTCAACGCTGCCGGCGCGGCCAGTCCGAAAAATGACAGCCCCACCAGGATGCCCGTGCGCCGGGTGATCAGGTCCACGACGATCACCACCATCGCCAGGGCGGCCAGCGCAAGTTGCGGAGAGATCAGGTACAGGTCGTAAACGGTCATGTTTAGCGTCCCACGCTCGCGAGACCCAGGTTGTAGCTGTTCACGATGGGTTCCAGCCCATCCCTGAATACGTCAGTCAGCCAGGCCGGGTAGATGCCCACCGCAAATATGCTGATCACCAGTAGCGCCACCGGCACCGCGTCCACCACGGACGCGTCCGTCAGCCCGTCCCAACGCGCCGGCCGCGGCCCAAACATCGTCCTCTGTATCATCCACAGGATGTACCCCGCCGCCAGGATGATCCCCAGCACCGCCAGGATGGTCAGCGCCGGGAACGCCCGGAACGCCCCGAAGAACACCAGCAGTTCGGAAACGAACCCGCTCATCGCCGGCAGACCCAGCGACGCCGCGCCCGCAATTAGGAACGCTCCGGCCAGTATCGGCATTCGGTTCGCCAGTCCTCCCAGGTCGGGTATGTGTCGCGTGTGCGTCTTTTCGTAAAGGATGCCCACCGCCACGAACAGCAGTCCGGTGATCGTCCCGTGCGTGAACAGTTGCATCGCCGCGCCCGTGAGCCCGGCGTCGGTCAGCGTGCCTCCGATCACCGCCACGGACCCGATGCCCACCAGCACCAGGCCCATGTGGCTCACGCTGGAATAGGCAATCAACCGCTTCAGGTCCGTTTGGCGCAGCGTCACCACCGCTCCATACAGCACGCTCACCACACCCAGCGCCACTACCGGCAACGCAAATTGGGCCAGTTGCTCCGGGAACATCCCCGCGTTCACCCGAAGCAGTCCGTAACCACCCATCTTTAGCATCACGCCGGCCAGCATCACGCTGCCCGCCGTGGGCGCATCGGTGTGCGCGTCCGGCAGCCAGGTGTGCACTGGCCACGTCGGTAGTTTCACCGCAAACGCGATGAAGAACAGCCAGAACAGGACTCCCATCGGCAGCGCGGCCCGCGACGCGTCCAGCGCTCCGCCCGGCTCCAGCAGCACCGTCATGTCAAAGCTGCCCACTCCGGAACTGACGAACACCGCCACGATGGCCACCAGCATGAACGCCGATCCCAGTATCGTGAAGATCAGGAATTTCATCGCCGAGTATTCGCGCCGTCCGGTCCCCCAGGTCGAAATCAGCAGGTACATCGGCACCAGTTCAATTTCCCAGAACAGGAAGAACAGCAGGAAGTCCAACGACGTGAACACCCCCATCACTGCCGTCTGTAGCACGAACAGCCAGATGAAGTATTCCTTGACCCGGTCGCGGATGTGGAACGATACAAACACCGCGCACAGCCCCAGCAGACCCGTCAGCATTACCAGCGGCGCGCTGATCCCGTCCACTCCCAGCAGGTAGCTCGCCTGCACCGTTCCGGTGTCGATCCAGTCGAACCGGTCCACCAGTTGGAACCGGTCGCCGCCCGGCTTAAACAGCGCGAACACGATCACCGACAGAACAAGATCGCCCAACGCCACCGCGCCTGCGTACCACCTGATCGCACGGTCATTCCGCAGGATGCCCAACGCCAGCAGCAGCGCCGCCACCGCCGGCAGAAATACCGTCGCAGTCAGCAGTCCGTTGAATCCGGTTGGCATGGTCCGCTATCCCAAAATCAGGTAGAGCACGATGATGACCACGCCACCAACCGCCGCTACCAGCGGGTATGTCTGCACCTGTCCGTTCTGCGCCAGCGCGATCAGGCTCCCGATGTTGCGCGAAATCCAGCCCACCAGCCCCACAATTCCGTCGACGATGTTCCGGTCCACCCAGTCCGTGATTGCCGCCACCATCCGGTAGAACACCCTCCCGACGATCAGGTCCTCATAGAGATTGTCGAGGTAATACCGCTGCGACAGCACCGTGTGAGCCACGCCTCCCTTGGTCAATGGATCGTTGTTCGTGAACGGCCGCGGCCACGCGTAGGTCAGTACCGCCAGACCGATACCCGCCAGCGCAACCACGTTGGAAATCACCGCCATGGCGATGCTGAACGGCGGCGTATGGTGGCCGTCGTGCAACCCCGAGGCAAAGTAATCGGTGAGCCAGTGCGAAGGTATCAACCCGAACACGCTCTTCACCCCAATGGGATTGGCAATCCACCCCGCGATCACAGCCGACACGCCCAAAAACACCATCGGCCCGACCATGAACCACGGCGACTCCCCCAGGTGCACGTGATGGGAAACCCCGGTCGGCGCCGGCTGGCCGACCTCCTCGCAATCGTGGAGTTCCTGCTCCCCGCCGCCGCGGAACTCGCCGTGGAACGTCAGGTGCACCATGCGGAAAGAGTAGAACGCCGTCAACAGCACGCCCACCAGCAACAGTACAAACACCAGCAGGCTCACCGACGTTTCCACGGCCCCGGTCCCCAGCCACGCCTCCAGCAATATCTCGTCCTTGCTCCAGAACCCGGCCAGCGGGAAGATCCCCACCAGGCTCAGCGCCCCGATCACCGTCAGCCAGTACGTGAACGGCATCGCCTTGCGCAGCCCGCCCATGTACATCATGTTGAACGTGCCCGCGGCATGGTTCACGCTTCCCGCACCCAGGAACAGCAGCGCCTTGAAGAACGCGTGCGTGAACAGGTGGAACAGCGCCGCGTTGTACGCTCCCACGCCCAGCGCCGCCATCATGTAGCCCAGTTGGCTCACCGTGGAATACGCCATCACCCGCTTGATGTCGTTGGCCGCCAGGCCCATCGTGGCCGCGAACACTGCGGTGAACGCTCCGATCAGCGCCACCACCATCATCGCGCCCTCCGATTCGGAGAACACCGGGAAGAACCGCCCCACCAGGAAAACGCCGGCCGCTACCATCGTCGCCGCGTGGATCAGCGCGCTGACGGGCGTCGGGCCCTCCATCGCGTCGGGCAGCCACGTGTGCAGCGGGAATTGCCCGCTCTTGCCGGCCGCGCCCGCGAACAACCCCAGGCACAGCCACAGCAGCGCTCCGCCCGCCACGATACCCGCGCCGCCGGCCGCCACCGGAACCGCGGCTTGCCAGATGTCGGGAATGTGCAGCGCGTTGAGTCCCTGCGCCGCGAACGTGTCCGCCTGGAAGAACAGGAAAATGATCGCCAGCAGGAAGCCCACGTCCCCGATCCGCGTGATGATGAACGCCTTCTTCGCCGCCGCCGCCGCCGATGGCCGGTCGTGCCAGAACCCGATCAGCAGGTACGACGACAACCCCACCAGCTCCCAGAACACGTACATCTGCACCACGTTCGACGCCAGCACCAGCCCGATCATCGACGCGCTGAACAGCGACATGTAGGCATAGTACCGCGCGAAACTCTCGTCGCCGTCCATGTACCCCATCGAGTAGATCTGCACCATCAGGCTGACGCCCGTCACCACCACCAGCATCACATTCGTCAACGGGTCCAGCAGCAGGCCCATCTGCACCGATGCGCCGGGCGCCAGGTTTAGCCAGAGGTGCGGCGCGAAGTCGTACACCACGCCATGCGCCGACGACCTGAGCAACCAGAGGGACAGCACAAACCCGACGCCCAGCGCCAATATCGTCAGGTAGCCGGCCGCCTTCGCTACACTTGGACCCAGCGGTCGAATCACTCCGCCGATCAGCAGGAATGACGCCACGGGCAGCAGGAATATCGCCCAAACCAGCGCTTCGGTCAGCATCTTGCGCCAGGCCTCACAGCTTGCGGACGATTTCTTCCGCTACGTGCTCCCGTCCCTTGGGCACGTAGATCCGGAACGGCGCTCGCTCGCTCCAGTCCCGGATGTCGCCCTCGGGCAATATCCGGCTCGGCAAGCCCTCCGCTTCGAGGACCTCTTTCCAAATCTCTGCCGCCATCAGGTTCGGCGCGCGTTTGAATTCAACCCACATATCTCTTTGTTGCTTTGTCTGCGCTCACTGAGTCAACGACACCGCTATATACGTCCCGGCCCGCTCATGTTCAATCCGCGTCCCGATACGCTCACATATAGACCTCCGCACCCCCCGCTCATGGTGAGCCTGTCGAACCATGTCGCCATCCGGTTGTGCCATCAGTGCCTCATCGCCGCCGCGTCTGTCAGGTCAACGCTCTCGTTCGTACGGAACATCGCAAACACGATCCCAAGACCGAGGGCGATCTCCGCAGCCGCCACCGTGATGATGAACACGGCAAACACCTGTCCGGTCAGCACCGCCGAAAGCGTTTCCTGCACCGCGTACGGCGCCAGCCAGCGACCCATCGCGACCAGCGTGAGGTTCACTCCGTTGAACATCAACTCGATGGACATCAAAACGGCGATGAAATTCTTGCGCGCCAACGCCCCGTACAGGCCAACGCAGAACAGGATGGCCGCAACGACCAGCATCGATTCCAGCGACACGAGCTACCTCCCCCGTCCCCGCGCCAGCGCCAACCCGCCGATCGCCGCCGCCAGCAGCAGCAGCGACACCGCCTCAAACGGCAGCACGAATTCGCCGATCAGCAGGTCAGCCAGCCCGCCCCCGGCCACGCTCTCCACTTCCTGCGCCGACAGACCCGATGCCACCAGTTCCGACGCATCCGGAATCCCCACCGCCTGCGTCTGCGCGATCTGCGACTGGCTTTCCAACCCGGCGCCGGCCAGGGTTGTCCAATCCGTGCTCACCGCCGTGAACACCATCGCCGCCAGCAGCAGCGTCGACACCAACGCCGCCGGTATCTGCAACCGGTTGGGAGTGTTGCCCTGCTGCACGTCCCGCGTCAGCATCACGCCGAATATGAACAGCACGGCGATCGCGCCCACGTAGATCAGGATCTGCACCACCGCCAGGAATTCGGCGTTCATCATCACGTAGAACCCGCCCACCGCCACGAACACCATCGCCAGCAGCAGCGCCGCCCGGAACAGGTCGCGCACCATCACCACGCCCAACGCGCCGCCGATTGCCACCACTGCCAGGGCCCAGAAGACTAAATGCTCAAACCACATCTAGGTCGTTCCCTCATCGGTTTGAGTGACGTTGCCCTCGGTCAGCCGCATGCCTGCCTTTTCGTGTTGGTGCCACCGCCAGTTCTCGCGCCCGACCTCTCGCCAGCCCAGGGGCCGACTCACGCCCGGCCGATATTCCATGCTCTCCAACTGAGGCCGGAACCACGTGCTCGGGTGCTTGTCCGCTTGCCGCAGCCGGTCAATCGAGATCACCAGGTCGGTCCGCTTGTACTGCCCTTCCTCAAACCCACTGCCCATGAACAGGGCATCGTAGGGGCAGGCCTCGACGCACAGTCCACAGAACATGCACCGCTGCAGTTCGATGTCGAACACCTCGAGCCGGTACTTGTCCCCCTGCAGGGGCGCGGTCTCGCTCGGCGAGGTGACGATCTTGATGATCCCCAGCGGGCAATACTTGGCGCAGGAGGCGCATCCGGTGCATCGCTCCTCGTACCAGGTGAACTCTTCGCCCCTGAAACGGGGATGCTGCGTCAACCTTTGTTCCGGATACGACGTCGTGAAGGGCTTGCGCGCCAGGTTCGTCAGCGTCACCAGCAGCCCTTTGGCCATTTCAAGTCCGTACATCGCCCTTGCCCCCGGCCTTAGCCAACCTCAATCGTCGAAACCCCGCGCACCATCGGGGCGGATGCCGCCGCCGTGCGGGAACTGTTCCGGACTTTCTGCCGGATTATCCGTCCGAAGAAAGCTATCGCAACCACCGCCACCACGATATTGATGCCCGACATGATCCAAAGGTCGGCCGTGCTCAACGTCCCGTTGCCGTCCCGCAGGAAGTACACCTCCAGGACCACCGCCGCCAGGTTGATGAAACTCAACGGCATCAGGAACTTCCAGCACACCGCCATGATCTGGTCCAGCCGCAGCCGCGGGAACGTCGACCGGATCCATACGAACAGGAAAATCCCGATGAACGTCTTGATCAGGAACCACAGCCATCCCAGCCAGTCTGCCACCGGCCCGGCCCATCCGGCCAGGAACAGCGTGGCGATCAGCCCAGAGACGAACAGCGCACCGCCAAACTCCGCGGCCTGGATCAGCGCGAACTTTATCCCGCTGTACTCCGTGTGGTACCCCGCGATGATCTCCGATTCCGCCTCCGCCACGTCAAATGGCGTACGGTTCAGTTCCGCCGACATGCCCGCCAGGAATACGAAGAACGCCAACGGCTGCACCAGGAAGAACGGCACCGCCTGCGCCACCACGATGTC
>JAJDXU010000046.1 GCA_022823105.1 Dehalococcoidia bacterium | reverse complement strand
GTGCTGGAGTGGACGATCTCAGCGTCGATGCTGGGGATGGTCTGGGTGGGCTCGAAGTCCTGCTCGTAGGCCAAGCAGATAACGTGAGGGAAGCGGACCCAGTCCTTCTTGCTCTGATAGACGTAGCGGATGTCGAAAGCGGTGATGCCGACTTCGACGAAACCGAGCTCG
The DNA here is from genome assembly GCA_022823105.1 of Dehalococcoidia bacterium. Lineage (GTDB taxonomy): Bacteria > Chloroflexota > Dehalococcoidia > Lucifugimonadales > UBA3495 > Bin87. The sequence continues at coordinate 5,005 of JAJDXU010000046.1, read as the reverse complement.
CGGGCCTTCTGCTTGACGGCCTCGGTGATGTCGTCACCGGTGGCTTCAGAGGTGGGCTCCAGCTCGCCGGTCAGGCGGGCGGCCATGACGAGGTTGCGGTTCAGCTTGTCGTGTTCCTTGCGGATTTCGCGCATCTCGGCGTGCTGGTCGCGGAGGGTGTTGGCCCAGTCGCGGGAAGCGCGCTCGGTGATGTTCATGGTTTCGACGGGATACTCGCGGGAGTACCAGTCAACTTCACGCTGGTTCATGGGGATGCCGGGAGTGGTTTCGAGCTCCTCGGGAACCGGAATGGTTACAGGCGCCTCGCCCAGATACTTGCCGGGACGTCGCACCTCATGACCGATGGTTAGCATATCCTCCTCCTTCGGTTGGACTGCGTATTATTGGCCCAAAGTACGTAAACGATACTGCCGACATAAGCGATTGTCAATACTCGGCCTGCCACATAATCATATTCCGTTGCATGATGTTGATTATTGGCGTCTTTCCGGATGCTCTCGAAATCGTTTGCGTTGGGTGCAGGTCGGGCGGGTTGGCGACGTTATTGCCGGGGCGGATCCGGGCCGTTTGCCACCAGTTCCCGAATGCCGTCCACGGTCAACTCAAAGGGAGCCCCGGAACCGTCAACGGGCTTCAGGCCCATGTCCTTCAGGGCGGCCCGGTAGTATGCGTTGGTCTCGAATGACAGACGGCCCTGCGCGTTCACGCCTGCTATCCCCACTCCAGTGCGCGTCCGCCAAACGCGCACCCCGGGGTCCAGGCCGGGCGGCCTGCGGCCCCGGAAGGGGGTCAGAAACAGGACGTGTGTTGTTCCGGGCGAAAAGGAACCCACCTCTCGGGGTACGAATTTTCCCTCTTCGTTTTGGTTCCTTTCGTAATACCCTGCCTCCCAGCCGACCAGCACCACATCACCCGCTCGAAAGTCGCCTTTCAACGGTTCGGCAACCTCGAATCGCCGGTACACTTCAATGAGCGATCCAGGGGAGTTGGGGTGAACGTGCGGTGAACTGCGCGTTCGGTAAAACGCTTCGTCCAGGTACCGGGCGATAACTATATGGTGTGAAAAATGCACCAGCGAATCCGCGTCCACGGGAACGAACCAATCCTTGATCTCGCCCCTGAGTCCCACGCAATTGGTAAGCGCCAGCAGCGCGGGGACAAATGCCACCAGGGCCGCAACGATAATGATGGCGATGGTGAGAGTGCGCGTGGGCCCCTTCAATGCGGATCGTCCGAGGCGTGTGTCAACCGGCACAAGAGGGCCGCAAGCGCCTTCGGCCTCCGGATCCTCGCTATCAGCGCGTCCCGTGGGCCCGCAATGCGGTGGCCAGCCGCCGGATGCCCTCGGCCAATTCGTCGGTCTCGTAGAGGGAGATGCTGATGCGCAGGGCGTCGGTGAACCCGCCGGATGCGGAGAACGCGGTTCCGGGGCGGTAGGACACCCCGGACTCTCGGGCGGCGGTCAGCAGAGCATCGGTGTCGATGCCGTCGCGGAATGCCAGCCAGTAGAAGTATCCTCCGCCTGGCGGTGTGAATTGAACGGTGTCGGGCAACTCGGCGCGCAGCAGGTTGGCCACGTCGTCGTGGCGTTGGCCATACACCCGGCGGAGGGTGTCGACGTTTGCCTGCAGGGACCCCGAATCCAGCATCGCGTGGGCCAGAGTGGCGGCGAAGTGGCTCAGACCGCCGCCGCTGGCCGCGACCCCGGAATCTACGAACCGCCGAATGATGCACGGGTTGGCGTGTACCCAGCCCAGGCGCAGGCCCGGCGACAGTATCTTTGAGAAAGACCCCAGGGAGACGACGCAGCCGTCTGGGGAGTCGTCCAGCATGGCCATGGGTGGCGGCGGCAGCGTTCCGTAGTGGAGAAGCTGGTACACCTCATCGGCGATGATGGTGAAGCCGTGGCGCTGGGCCAGTTGGACCAGATGGCGGCGGCGTTCCAGTGGCAATACGGAACCGTTGGGGTTCTGGTAGGTGGGTATGGTATAGAGCAGTTTGGGCCGGGGCGACTCGGCGGATTCCAGAAGATCGGCCAGCGCGCCGGTGTCGAGTCCGTCGGCATCGGTGGGCACGCCGACGACGTTGAGGCCGTGGTCGATGAAAATCTGGCCGATGAGATAGTAGGTGGGCTCCTCGACAATGACGGTATCGCCCGCGGTCGAGCAGAGGGTCGTTGCCAGGTCGATGGCGGCGGACGCTCCGGCGGTGAGGAACAGGGATTCCGGAGCCACCGCACCAGCGTAAGATTCCTGGCTCGACAGCCAGGCGGCCAGGGATTCCAGCAGGGGGCCGAACCCCTGCACCGCGCCGTACTGGAGCGGGACGGCCGATTGTGTCCCCAGCACCGACTGGGCGGCGGCGGCGAGGGCGTCGGTGGGGTGCAGCCGGGGCGACGGGTGGCCCCAGCCGAGGTCAATGACCCCATCGGGTATGGAGATGAGGAGAGAGGGAAGATGGGTGGTCATGTCGTAGCGCGTCAGGCAGCTCTCTCGCCCAGGGAAGTCGCCAGCGGCGAGATGGCCGGAGTTCCCGGTCCAGGAACTCTTCAAGGCTGGCGCGGAACAGGACGGTGCGGCCGCCGCTGCTGGCGTCCTCATCGACCAGGGTTGACGGCACGTCTTCCCAGTCGAAGCCGCGCCGCCCGAAAGCGTCGCGTTGCTCCCATACGAGCACTCGATCATCGTCCAGGGTCCAGCCGTTCGGAATCTCGCCTTCCGATTTGGCCCGGGCAGACTCGCGGAGCAGGTCGTTGAGCCGGGCCTTGACCCGATCGTAACGCTTTTCGGCGTAGTCGAGCCAGGACGTCTCTCGGCACCAATGGGGCGCGGGACGGTCAATGGAGTCTGCCAGGATACCGCTGAGCACGCCGGACGACATCGCCAGCCAATCATCAGGAAGTCGGTCTTCCCCCAACCGCTCCATGATATCCGTGAGATAGCGACGATAGAGGTGGCCGGTGATGCCACGACGTATCTCCTGGATACGGCTCTGCAAACGCTGGCGGAGCGCCTCGTTGTGCGGCGGCAGGGCGGTGGTGGTGTAGATCATGAGGCTGCGCTTCACGATCTCATCTGGAAACGCCTTGGGCTCGTCGTTCATCGACAGCACAAATCCCGGATGCTCCGCGACCGGCGGCAGCAGTTCGTCCTTGATGATGTCGCGCCCGTGGTTGCGGAAGGCGGTGCGTCCGATGTCGTCGAAGAAGACGGGGTAGCGCTTGTAGCCCTGCTGCAAGCCGCGGAGCCGGGCCGCCGTGAAGCCCGATTTGTCGACCGGCGTTGACTTGCCGAACATGGATGTCATCAACGTATCGATCAGGCTCGTTTTGCCGCAGTTGGACTTTCCAAACACGATGGCGAACGACGGGTAGCGAATGATGTCCTCATCCCTGATCAGGGCAAGGGAGCGCATGTCGCACATCATGGGCGAGAAGTACAGCCACGACCAGAGGATGAAGTAGTCCCGTTGCAGACGAGGCACATCGCTCTCGAACGCGCCTTCGTAGTTGCTGAAATAGTCGGTGAGGAGAGAGGCGTCGGCGCGCACCTTTTCGTCATCGCAATCGAGGGGGAAGGGCTCACCGGACAGGGAGGCCGTGCCCGTTGCGCGGTTGATGGACAGATAACGATGGTCGGCGTCTTCGGAAGATTTCACCATGCGGATGCGGCTGATCTCGCGCTTCACCTGCGGGGTGATGCTCTGCTTGCCGCCGCGAAACGAAGGAATCACGGCTGCGATATGCGGGTACACGGCTGCCTTGATTTTCTCGATGCGCTCGATCTGGACCGGGACGGAGACCTGCATCTCATCCGCCGGCGCCTGTTCGATCACCAGCGTACTGGTCCGGTCCGAGATCGCTGGGATCTCCTCGATTTCGATCTCGGCGTTGGTGATACGCTCGGGGGGCAACGGGATTTCATTGGACGCCGTATCCTGTATGTCCTGGTACATCCTGATGTAGTGCCGCCATGCCTCGGGATCGTCGTCGAAGGTGACCAGCGTCTCCGGCTGGAGACCGGAGAATGCGCGCTCGGACAGGTTGGCCGAACCGATGATGACGCGCGTGCTGCCGTTCTGCGTATTTTCCAGCAGGTACAACTTGGCGTGGGCGATGTACTTGCGCAGCACACGAAACCGGGCCTGTCCGGCGCGAACTCGCCCCAGGATGTGGGCGTGGCGTTCGTCCCGCAGACCCATGATGGCGGCGCGGGTGTCCCCGACCGCCACTTGCTGGAAGGCCAGCACATCCCGTATGTCGCGCAGGGTGTCCTCGCAACCGAACACGCACTCGAAATCGGCGAAATCAAAATCATCCAGCATCTTCACCACGGCCGGTATGCTGGCCGAATAAGTCAAGACGCGAATCGAATCGTAGCCGCGGAACAGGTCCCAATCGAACTTGCGCTCGCCCAAGAACCGGACGCTGGCGACGCGCAGTCCGGTACCGTCATCGAGGGAAAGTCCGCCTTGCTGTGTCATGGATCGCCTCTCTTGCCTGGCTGGGCGCCTATTCTAAAACAACCCAAAGCCGATCGGATACAACCCTGCGACGCGGCTGGCGTTTTCGATTCCGTGGAAACCCTAAGATCAAGCGACAAAAAAGGCCGGCGGGACTAGTCCCGCCGGCCGATTAGCCGATAAGGCATTTGAGAACGGGCTACTAGATGTAGTCCTGGTCCTCAGCCATCATGGCCAGAACGTCGCCGCTCTGCAGCTGGATGGCGCGCTGGATCTGGAGTTTGAGATCATCGATCATTTCGTCGGGGATCTCGCCGTCGTTCTCGCGAGCAACTTCCTTCATGGAGTCGAAGGCCCACTCGTCGGAGTTACCGTGGGGCATTTCGAAGAAGTCGCGCTCGAAGACCGGGAGTTCACCAGGTCCGAAGTAGCCCTTGCCCTCAAGGTTGTAGCCTTCGAGGTCGTGGGTGCCCTTGCCGAGGACCTGACCGGTGGCAGCGTAGTGCTCCATGGTGGCCTTCATGCCGTACTTCTGGATCGGGCA
>JAJDXU010000319.1 GCA_022823105.1 Dehalococcoidia bacterium | reverse complement strand
ATGTGCCCGCTGGAGTTGGGCGGCGCCTCGTACACGGTGTAGTCGCCGTAGTCCGTAGAAATCGGCTCCTGCCATCGGGCGGAGCAATCGTTGAGGTCAGCCATCGTCAGCAGCCCGCCCTGCTCCTCGCTGAACCGCACGATGGCCTCGCCAATGCTGCCTCGGTAGAAGGCGTCTCGACCCCGGGCGGCAATGGTGGACAGCGTGCGGGCCAGATCTGACTGGCGCAGGATATCGCCGGGACGCAGGGGTTCGCCGGTGTCGCTGCGGGTGAAAATCGCCCGGCTGGTGGGAAATTCGCACAATAACGGATCGCTGGCGATTGCCCCAGACAGGTAATGAGTGACAGGGAATCCGTCTTCGGCCAGGGCGATGGCGGGGGCAAGCGCCTCGCCCAGGGGCAGGATGCCATACGCCTCGTGGGTGTCAAGCCAGGCGTTCAGCAGACCAGGTACCGAGACGCTGAGGATGCCCTTCATCGGAATGCCCTGGCGGTAACGCTCCAACGTGGCGGCGTATGGAGCGGCGCCGGTGCCGTTGCACACGCGCAGGCTGTCGTCTTCCGCCCGGTACGCCATGATGAATCCATCACCGCCAATACCCGACATAAGGGGTTCGACCACGCCGAGGGCGGCGGCCGTGGCAATGGCCGCGTCGAACGCGTTGCCGCCGCGTTGCAGGATACTCACGCCAGCCTGGGCGGCCAGGGGATGACCGGCGCATACCATTCCGTTCCGACCCATGACGACCGGGCGGTGGGCGTCAAACCGGACGCCGTGGGGTGTGCTGGGCATGATTGGACTCCTGATGGGAATGAACAGGCTTCACAGCCCGATGAACGATGTTTTACGGAAACGCTGTCGCGGCGGTGGGCCGCGTCGACGCGATAATCTCGGGTGCGACGCCGCCCTTGGTAAAAAATGAGACCATTTCGGGGGAAAATTCGCCACCGGAACTTTCCAATGTGGCGCGGAGCGTATCGGTTCCAATGCTCAAATTGTACGGAGGATCCTGGACCACCGAATCCAGATTCAACGCGCCGCAGAGGTCCACGGCCGCAAGGATCGTGTCGGACATCGCCGCTCCCTCAAAGTTCGTCCGGTCCAGCACCGCCATATTGAGGTTGGTATGGGACAGATTGGTGTTGGCGAAGTTGGTCTCCGACAGCTTCGTGCGATAAAAGATGGCGTTTGACAGGTTGGCGCCTTTAAGGTCGGCCCAGGTGAGGTCCACCTCGGAAAAATCGGTGTAATAGCAATAGGTTTCCCGGAGGATCCCCCAGCACAAGTTGGCATTCCTCAGATTTACCTGGTTCAGGTCCGCGCGCAGCAGGTTTGCGCCCTGGAGATTGGCCCGTGTGAGATTGCTCTCGCCCAGTTGCGCTCCCTGTAGACTGGCGCCCCGCAGGTCAGCGTCCTGGAAATTCGTGCCGACCAGGTTGCAAAAATGAAAGTCGGCTCCGCGCAGGTCGGCCCCGCGGAAATCGGAACCGCTGAAGTCCATCTCTCCCAGATTGGCCCAGGCTAAATTCAACCCCTGGAGTTGAGAGTTCCTGAACGTTGCCCCAGAGTCGTTGCTGACGGTCCGCGCCTCGTTCCACGCGACCACGTCGTCCCGCAACAGGTCCAACCGACGGCGGGCGGTGATTTTACGCCAAAAGTCCATGACCGCACTCCTGAATATGTGCTCGCACAATCATGGTGATTCTACACGTCCCCATCGGGTCGCCGCCGTGAGCGCAACCGATGCAATTCACGCAAAACCGGGCGTCGACCGGGTACAAGCAAAACAGGGGCGAAATTCATCCGCCCCTGCCTGATTACCCTGGATTGGTAGGCTCACGGCGCCAAGGCGCTCAGGTTGCCAGTATCCAAACGAACGTGGCTCCTAGTGGCCGCCGCAACCGCAGCCCCCACCACCGCATCCGCATCCCCCACCGCCGCAACCACATCCGCCGCTGCCGCAGCCGCCACCCGCGTACATGGGGTTGTTGATCACGAACCCGACGCGGCCGCCGAACTCTTCCACGTAGTCGATGGTCGCTTCTTCGAGGAATGGGGCGCTGTCGGAGTCCATAAGGAACTCGACGCCGTCCATCCGCAGCACGGTGTCATCCGGCTGATGTTCCTTCTCCATGGTGAGCATGTATTGCAGGCCGTGTCCAGCGGGCATTGCCACTACGCGGAGGGCAGAATCGATTTCGTTCTCGCCCTCCATAACTTCCTTAAGTTTCTCGATGGCCATAGGCGTGACATTCATCGTAGTCGCTCCTGATGCTGTTGCGTGCCGAAACAAAACCGTCCCGGCTGTTGGTACCCTTAGTATGCGAAGCCTACCACGCGGCACAAAAACCGTCAACGAAAGGGAGAAGGCCGCGACAATACGTCACGGCCCCCGATAATTTCCGGGTCGATAAGTTTAGCGTTGCCTAGTCGTCGGCCGCCACCAGTTCGCCCATCCGGTTGTCCACGTGTTCTCCGCTGCAGGCCGCGCCGTCCAGCAATCCCCACTTGACCATCCAGTGGTAGGTGTCCTCGACGATCTCGTCGGTGTACGGCGTGTTGTACGAATAGCGGATGCGCGGCAGGTGGAAGTCCTCCGGCGTGATCCCGCCGTACCGCTTCGCCACCTCCGCGAAACGGGGGTCGTCGATCATGTAGTGGAGGTACTTGCGCTTGTCGGCGTTGATCATGTCGACAGCGTTGACAATCGCCCGGTTGATGGCGGCGAACGTGTCTTCGTCCATGTTGTCGCTGGCGTTCTCCGCCCCGAGATAATGGCCTTCGCAGACCGGACGGCAGCCCAGCTTCTCCGCCAGGGTGATCCAGGGCTCCATCAGAGCGGCGGCATCAACCTCGCCGCTCATCATGGCCTCGAACCGGAACTGCGGAGAGCCATGGTGCACCAGCTTGATCTTCTCCTCAGGGAGATAACCCGAGAGCAGCCGCAGCGCCACGTAGTGGGAACCGGCGTGGAACTGCACCGCCACCGGCTTGTTGGCCAGGGTGCCCGGGTAGTAGTGGTTGGAATCGGGGCGCACCATGATGGCCTGGCTGGCGACGGCCGACCGGAGGGCGATGATGCGGGCGCCCTGCTTGCTTTCATAGGCCCGACGGACCTGACCTTCCTCTCAAGCGCGGTAGATTGCTACCTGCGCCTCCTCGAAGGCCACGTGGCCCAGGATCGGGTTCACCTCTGCGTGGTTCTCGGTGGGCGTGACCCGGCCGCTGTTGAGGGCGCGGACGAATTCCATGTCGATGCCCTCGGCCTCGAACAGGCCCTCGTCCTTTGCCACCAACCACGGCAGGCTGAATACCACGCCGCTGATTTCGCTGACTACTTTTTTCATTGCTGTCCGCTCCAGGTGGTGCGAGTTTCGGTGCTGGCGAGTCTATCAAAACGCTCAACATGCGTCCACCGACACCTGAGCGTCGCGTGCGTCCACTCCGAGCTGACGTCTCCTCACGTGTACCCAGTTTGTCATCGCCAGCAGCGAGTCCCATGGAGACGAACTCACTATGACAGCTCCGGCGAAAATGGGTGCAGGTGAGGCGCTTGAAGGCGGCGCCGCGGCGGAATTGGGCGAAGGTGGTGGGGTCGCATTGTGATTGTCATCCGCCAGAGGTGGGGGGATTTCCGGCATTTCCGGATTGGTAGGACCCGGGATGGCGGAGATTTTGGGAAATCCCGCTCATTTCTGTTCATTTCAGCTCATTTGAGTAGGGCGGTGGGATTGGTCTTGGGGGCGGAAAGCGCGGTTTTGGTGGCGATGATCGTGGTTTTGGCGGGCGGGTGAGCGGTTTCGGCGGAGCGGCATTTGGGGTCCGGCATGCGAATGGTCAAGGATGGGACGACGGGTTGGACGCGGGCGTTCCGGTAGTTTGATGGTAAGGACGAAGGGATGGCAGGGGCAACAGGGAAGTGTCACGGGACCGGGCTTTTCAAAGTCGCCGTTGTCATTGCCAAAATGGTTACGCGCGAGCTGACGTCACGGCTTGACAACCGGTGGCCGCTCCATTAGCGTGGCGGCGCACAAACTCTCAGCGGGGATGCGTCCAACCCATGACGCCTCGTAGCGTTAGGCACCCAGGCGCGGTTTGAAGGCGACGGCGGGCATCCGAGCTGCGGCTGCCGTTGAAAATCACGAGCAAGGGCTGAGATCGCAGCTTCCCGGCGGCCCTTTCTCATCGGGCATATTGCGACCCGCCCCATCACTACTGGGGTGTTGCATGCGCCATAACCGGTTTGCGGAGTGGATTTTCGGGACACCGTCCACGGCGCCATGCGGACTGGGCAATCAACTTCAACGAACAGGGAGTGGCGGCATGTCTGAACGCCCAGAAATCATCGTCCCCAGGGACCTGTACAAGGAGCAATATTCCGCCGAGTTCGTCGGGCGGTGGGACGAATTGATCGACTGGCAACGCCGGGCAGCTGCCGAGAACAATTTCTTCCAGGACATCCTGCGAGCACATGGCGCCGAAACCGTGTTGGACATCGCCTGCGGCACCGGGTTCCATGCCGTCACCCTCAGATCCGATGGCTTCGACGTTACCGCCGCCGATGGAGCGCCCAATATGGTCCTGCGGGCCCGGGAGAATGCCGAGCGCTTTGGGATCGAGGACCTGCGTATAGTGGAAGCCGAGTGGACCAGGTTGCGGGAATCCTTTCCTGACGAACGGTTCGACTCCATAATCTGCCTGGGCAACGCGTTCACCCACCTGTTCGACGAAACGGACCGCGTGCGGTCCCTCAACGAGATGTACCGCCTGCTCAACGACGGCGGGATCGCCATCATCGACCAGCGAAACTATGACGCCATCCTGGACAACGGTTTCAGCAGCAAGCACCAGTCCTACTATTTGGGCGATACCGTGGATGTCCGGCCCGAAGAGATGACGGATGACCTGCTGAGGATGCGGTACGAATACAGCGATGGAGAAGTCCATTTCCTCACCATATGCCCCATTCGCCAGGAGTATGTTACCGGCCTTCTATTCAAGACCGGCTTCCGCAACGTTAAGCGCTATGGCGATTTTGAAGCGGACTATGACCTTTACGATCCCGATTTCGTGATCCACGTCGCCACAAAGTAGCCGGCATCGACCGGACCGGTGGCTGCGGGAACACTGATCAAGCCGGTCCCGATTCGACCGACACCCGCGGAGACACCCACCATGACCGAAAGAGACGTTGGCGCCATCGTCGCCAGCACGCAGGCATACTACGATGGCCCCGCCGACGAGATCTATCGCACCATCTGGGGCGACAACCTGCATCTGGGCGTGCCCTGCGGGCCGGATTGCCCTCATCCTGAGGCCATGGAGCACACCAACGAGATCATGGCCGACGCGGTGTCGCTGACGCCGGATATGCGTGTGCTGGACCTGGGTTGCGGCTACGGCTCCACCGCTCGCTACTTGGCGGCGAACTTCGGTTGCGCAGTAACTGGCGCCAACATCAGCCAAAAGGAACTGGAATTGGCCCGCTCTCGCGCCGACGAAGCCGGCCTGGATCACCTGCTGTCCTTTGAATACGGCGATTTTCACCGCCTCACCTATGCAGGCGACTCCTTTGACGTGGCCTGGAGCCAGGAAGCCTTCCTGCATGCCGTCGACAAGAATGCAGTCCTTTCCGAGTGTCGGCGGGTCGTGAAGCCCGGCGGCAGCCTGGTGTTCACGGACATCCTGGTTCGGCGCGACACGCCGGAGGCGGACAGGGAGCGCATCTATGACCGGGTCAAATCCCCTGACATGTGGGACCTGGAGGATTACCGGCGGGCATTGTCCCATCTGGACCTGCCCGTGATCCGGGAAGAGGACTGGTCCGGGCACGTCGCCCGATCCTACGCCTGGGTGCGAGACCGTCTCCAGGAAAATCGCGAGGCTTTGGCTACCCGCATAGGCTACGAAACCATCGACGCCACCGTGGATGCGCTGTCCTTTTGGGTGGACTCGGCCAACGCCGGCAACATCGGCTGGGCGCTGTTCGTGGCGACGAAACCATCCTGACACCGGCCGGAGGCGCTGCCTTTTGATCTCGCCTGCGGACGAGCCGCGGTGGACCCTGCCTAAACGTTGTCTACGGATTGCGTACGAGGCTCAGCCCCATTGCCTCACAGCGTGGGCTATCACCCGACCCCCCAGCGATTAACGATTCCTGGGCCGGCGCCGAAGACCGCGGGGTTGGGACGTTACGCCATCGGCCAGCGGGAGCGTCTGCGCTGCCGGGCGTACATGACGCGACACGTGCTCAACTCCATCTGACCGGCCGTCGCCCGCGCCTGCTGGTATGCCTCCATGAAGTTCGAGGTCAGGATGCCCGCCGGCAGCGCGAACAGGCCGATACCCAACAACGCGATGAACCCGGCGATGACCCTTCCGGCCAGCGTCCCGGGAACCACCTCCAGAGACGGCAGGGTGGTCAGGATCACCACCGACGCCCAGAGCGACTCCCCGATGCTGCCAAACTGTTCGTGGTTCCCGCCCGGCAACCGGGTCTCGGCCGCGTGCATCAGGTAGCCCGCCGCCAGCCAGAAAACGCCCAGCGTCACCAGCACGCTCACCAATTGAGTCGCCGAGCGGAGCATGACCCGTCCCATCACCCGCATGGCGGGGAAACGCCGGCCCGTCATGATCAGGCGGGAGATCAGTCGAAATATGGGCAGGATCTCCACCTCGCCAAATATGATCATTACCACGAGAGTCGGCCAAATCGCGATGAAGTCGATGACGGCCGCCGCATTGGTGGTGGCGTATCTGAGTCTGGCGCTCCAGCCGCCCTGCCGGTAGTCCCGATGCCAGACGATGCACCAAAGACGGATCAGGTATTCGAGTGCGAATACGCTGATGAAGACAAACTCCAGCTTGCTGTTGCCGATGGCCAGGTTGACCGCACTGATCAGCACGAGGCCGAAAATGGTGAAGTCCACCACCCGCGCCGGACCGCCATTGTCGGCCTCCAGCACGTGAAACACGGCATGCTGGAGGCGGACGTATGCGTTGCGGTCCGGCAACCGGCACTGCAACAGGTTGATGCGGACGGGGATTACCGCCATCGCTCGCTATATCTTGGTCGGTCCGGGCTGACGGGCCACGGGTGAACTACATGGCGGTGCGGCCACCGTCGATGACCAGTTCACTGCCCGTCATGAAGGACGCCTCGTCGGAGGCCAGGAACAGGACTCCATAGGCGATATCCTCGGGTTGGCCCAGCCGCCCAATGGGGGTGCGGTTGAGGCGATCTTCGCGTCCGCCGGCGGCCAGCAGGTCAGCGGTCATGTCGGTCTCGATGGTGCCGGGATGGACGCTGTTGCAGCGGATGCCGTCGGCGGCGTGCTGGATGGCGGTGGACTTGGTGAACAGACGCACCGCTCCCTTGGAGGCGGTGTAGGCCGACGAGATATGGTTCCCCACCAGCCCAGCCACGCTGGAGATGTTGACGATGGAACCGCCCCCGTTGCGTCGCATCTCGGGGATGGCGGCCTTGGTGCCCAGGAAAACGCCCTTGGCGTTGACGCTCATGGTTACGTCCCAGTTTTCGTTGGTGGTGTTCTCCACCGTCTCGGGCATATATACGCCGGCGTTGTTCACCAGGATGTCCAGCTTGCCGAATCGCTCGACTGCCGCGGCGACGGCATCTTTCCATGCCTGCTCGTCGGTGACGTCCAGGTGGACGTAGAGGCACTCGCCGCCCAGCTCGTTGATTTCGGCTTCGACCTGCCGGCCAAGTTCATCGCGCAGGTCGCCGATGACGATCTTGCAGCCCTCGCGAGCAAACATCCTGGCTTCGGTTGCGCCCATGCCGCGCGCGCCCCCGCTGATCAATGCCACCTTATTTTCCAGACGCATTATGTACACCCCTTGCTACGGTTCACGAATAACCTGGCTGGCCGGCATGTCGCGCCACGGCAATAGCGATTCCCCATGACAGGATCACGCCAGCGAACAGCCTGAACATTATAAGCGACGCCGGCGGCCGATGCCCAAGGCGATGGCGCCGGCCAGCACACCAAGCAAGGCCGCGTTGAATTGGCCGCTGCCGGCATGGGACATCGCTCCACAGGAATCGCCGCTGGACGTCGAATCAGTACCGGGGACCGGTCCGGCAGTCGGCGCCCGTACCGTTTCATTCGAAGGTTCAGGTTTCCAGCCATCGCCAAGTGCAGCGAGGTCCTCCGTCGCTTGGATTGTAAGGGCGGTGCGGTCGCAAAGTCCCGTTTGGCCATCGCGGGCATAGACCAGGTACCGGAGGCCCTCTTGGAATTCGTAGCCGCAGGAAACCTCGCTGCGCACCGTACCGATCGTCAGGGTTCCTTGTCTCGGGCCCTTCCAAACCTCCATTACCTTGAAGTTGGCGGTCGTGGGATCGATGCTGGAGTGTCCAAATAGGCCACTCTTCGTTTTGAACGAGGTGACCTCGCCGACGAAGACCGTGTCGGCGCGCTCGAACGCCTGGGCCGGGGTCAATGGCACGCATGAACACGCGGCCACCGTAGGCGGATTCAAATGCGGCCACAGCCCAGCGGTGGTCATGATTACAGCCAAGAGCGTTCCACGGATCAGGATTGCGCGGATCAAAGGGCTATCTCTCCTTCCTGCCCACCATCAACCAGGCCACACCGGCCAACCGCGTCAAGTGGGCAAAATCGGGAGGACTGGATGATCAGGACGGCCATCGCCACCGCGCATCGGCAACGAGATTGCCATCCGCCAAAGTCAGACTCGCAATGACGCGCAGCCGTTGGCCCCTACTGCGCGAACAGGCCGCCGTCAATCACAAGCTCGCTGCCGGTCATGAACGATGATTCGTCCGAGGCCAGGAACAGCACGCCCCAGGCTACGTCCTCGGCCTGGCCGACGCGTCCGATGGGGGTTCGATCCAGCGACGCCTGTCGCGCCGCGTCGTCTCGCAGCAGGGTAGGCGTAGTCATGGGGGTCTCGATGATGCCCGGGTGCACCGAGTTGCAGCGGATGCCCTCGGCAGCGTACTGGATGGCGGTGGACTTGGTGAACAGGCGAACGGCCCCCTTGGTTGCGCCGTAGGCGGGGGCGCGCCAGCTGCCGATGAGCCCGGCCACGCTGGAGATGTTGATGATGGAGCCGCCGCCGG
>JAJDXU010000297.1 GCA_022823105.1 Dehalococcoidia bacterium | reverse complement strand
GATGTTTTCGGTCGCCTGCAAGTCGTACTTGAGGGTCACGATATCCTCGTCGCGTGCGTTGTACGTGTCGTAGTTGAGATTGGCGCGCGCGAAATCGAGTTCGGCGCCGGTGTTCTGGTAGTGGAGCGACAGGCGTGAGTTCTCGCCGATGTCGTAGGCGTACTTGAGTCCGATCATGCCGACATCGTAGCCACGGTCCCGGTCTGTGGTGCTGGGTTGAATATCTTCGTCCCTGTACGGCTGTATGCCGTCGGCCTGGTCTTGCGAGGCATAAAGCACCATCTGGTGAGCGCCCGACGATGCCCGGTAGTCGAAGTTCGCGTGGACGCCGCCGTTGCCGTCCAGTGCGAGCCCGACCCGTCCCTCCGTTGCATCGGAGAACGACTTGGTCACCACGTTCACCACGCCAGCCACGGATTGGGTGCCGTAGAAGATCCCCTGTCCGCCGTAGAGCACTTCGATGCGCTCCACCATGTGCGCGGGCACCGTGTCCAGCGGGCTGGTGGAGTTGTACAGGCGATTGTTGATCCTGACGCCGTCGATGAGCCAGAGAATGTCCTGGCACCGGGAACCCTGCAGCGAGCAGCCCACGTAATCGAATGCGCCGTTCTTGGGTGCCAGGTAGAGTCCGGGCACCTTCATCTGCAGACTCTGCGCAATATCGTTGAACCCGCCGAGTTGCAGTTCGTCGGCCGTGATGATTTCCACACGGTTGCCGAATTGCTCCAGGTCCAGGGGTATCGTTTCCTCCAGGCGGGCGCCCAGCACGATGACTTCCTCCTGAACACCGTCTGCCGCGTCCTGAGCGAGGGCAGGAGCCGCCGCTGCGAACGCGTGGAGTGCAAGCAATGACCCGATTCCGCTGATTCTGCAAAAAGCCATGAGATTATCCCCTTCGGTCGAATTCAGACCGCTCCCGGACGCACCAGATGCGCGTCCGTCCAGTTGAATAACGCCTTGCCCCCGGAGCCAAAAGATGCGAAAAAACTCCCGGATGGCGGCCCGCCAATGCCGGAACGTTGGCGCATCTTAAGGATTCTTCGCCAAAACAATGAGTTACAAACCGTTTGTTAACGGTTAAAATTTGGGCTTGAGCAATTGAATCGATTCACGGTGGAAAATCCCGGACGGACGTTGCAGTGCCGCAGTCCAATGTCATAGCCGAACAGGTTCACAAGATCGTCGAGAGCGGGGCGCTGGGCCGCTCCCGTTCGTATGTTCGGCTGCTGGAGTACCTCGTCCAGTGTTCGGAGCGCGGCGTGCGGCCCAAGGAGGTGGAGATCGCCGCCGACGTATTCGACAAGGGCAGCGAGTTCGACCCCAACCAGGACTCATTCGTCCGGGTGTATGTCCACAATCTTCGCCAGAAGCTGGAGAATTACTACGCCTCGCATTCCGCCGATGGAGAGGTCAGGCTTTCCATACCCAGGGGTGAGTATCGACTGACCGTCGTCGAGGCAGACGAATCGGCCGGGAAGGGCGCGTTTCGCGTCACGCCACCCATCTGGGTCGCTGCGATCATTGCCTTGCTCGTGGTCAACCTCGTCGTCGTTCTTGGCTTGAGATTCGGTTCGCCGGCACAGGATGGCCAGCAAGAAGTGGCCCGGACGGCACTCTGGGCGGAGTTGTTGAGCGATGACCTGCCGCTTCTGGTCGTGGTGGGAGACTACTTCATCTTTGCCGAACTTGACGAATTCGGAATGGTCACGCGACTGGTACGTGAATTCGATGTCAATTCCAGCGACGATCTCGATAGCCTGTTCGTCAGCGACCCGGATTTGCTGGCGAACTACATGGACCTGGATCTCACCTATCTGCCCCAGGGAAGCGCGACCGCGCTGACCGAGTTGCTCCGCGTCGTCTACGCGGCGGACAAGGACGTGCGGATCACCACCATGACCGAGATGAGAGTCGCTGACATCCGGTCCCAACACATCCTCTACGTGGGATATATCAGCGCCCTTGGAACATTGATGGACTTCGTCTTCGCCTCATCAGGGCTGGCCGTCGGGGCCAGTTTCGACGAATTGCTGAACCTGCGCACCGGGCAGTCCTATACCAGCGGCGCCGCAATTCCCGGCGAGAGCAATTACGAGGACTACGGGCTGGTGTCGAGTTTCCCCGGCCCCGACGGCAATCAGTTCCTGATCGTGGCCGGCACGCGGGATTCCGGCCTGATGCACGCGGCGCAGGCCATCACGTCGCTTGAGGACATCGGCGAGCTTGAGGACGTGATGGCAGCCGCGGCGGACGGTAGTGCCACCGCGCCGGCCTTTGAGGCGCTCTACGAAGTCACCGGCTTCGACCGCATCAATCTCGACGCCACCCTGGTCTACAAGGCACAACTCGACTACCGGCCGATCTGGGGCGTGGAGGTGGACGAAATCCGGTAAGTGCCGCCAGTCTGCCAGCCCCGGTCGTAACGGGCCTGGCCGTCGTCCTGCAACAACTCCTGATTCTTCACTCCGACGGGGGCTTCAGGATTTCGGTTTGCCGGGGCCACGATACCAGTAGTAACCGATGACTACGGTGATCGCAATGAGAGGGGAATAAATGAGCAACGCATACGGCAGGTCTTGCATGTCTAATCCTCCATTCGCCGGAATAGTCCAAACACGGCCAAAACACAGCCCATGCCAATGGGAATCGCCGCGAAGAGTACATGCTCTTTCGGCACGGGTGAAAATACCACTCCGATGACGCCGCCTGCAAAAAGGGCGATCGATAGCTGACGTGCGTACTGGCCGAGGATGGCATCTCCGCGCTGCGTCCACCGTTTTCCCTTTCTTGTATCGTTGATCATCTCGGTTACCGTTCGGTATTGGTGCAAGGTGTGGCGCGCTCGCCGTTATTGACTCGGGTACTGTGACCAGATTCGTTTCGGCGCTGCGCAACCAACCGCATGATCGATCCGATCAATGGGGAGCACAATAGGGATTTCCGGGCAGAATACCGAGTTTTGAGAAGGCGCTACTCCGTCATCGGGAGGCAAGGCATCCACAGACTCGGCGATGCGCGCCTCAATTCAGCGAATGTCAGCATCCTCGGCGACCTCTCGCGCAGTGGTGGCGTCGTCGTCCTCCGCATGGTTGGAAACGGCCTCGGCAAACAGATCGTTGGCCCGGTAGTGCTGTTACCTCTGGTCGAACATGCTGTCGTGGACGGAGGGGCCGGTCGGCAGGCGCGTGGACGTGCGGCGGTCGATGTTATCGACCGTGAACGTACTGTGCAGGCCCGAGCGTTCCACGAACATTTTCACGAACAGAATCTTCGAGATCGTGACAACAGCGCAGCCTGGTTTGATTTTGTGCACATTGCGGTGGATGGATGATCGGTAGCGAATCAACGCTCAAGCGTGCGCCAGCGACCCTTGGTCCGGCATCAGCCCGTCAGGCGCTTGCCTCCTGCAAGGCTGCCAGCACCCGCTCCGGCGTCATCGGCAACTCCCGCAGCCGCACGCCGATTGCGGCGAACACGGCGTTGGCGATTGCCGGTCCGGTGGTTGCCAGACCCAGCTCTCCCACCCCGCTGGGCGGTTTGTCGTTGGACAACGCGCGGACGTGAAGTTCGGGCATCTCGTTCATGCGCATGACGGGATAGTCGTGAAAGTTCGACTGGTCCACGGAGCCGGCATTGACGCTGATGCGCTCCTTCAGGGCGCTGCTGATGCCGTAGACGATGTTGCCTTCCATCTGCGCTTCGGTATTGCGGGGCGAGACGATGAAGCCGGCGTCGATAGCCATCCAGTAGCGGTGGACGGTGATGACGCCCGAGGTTTCGTTGACCGATACTTCGGCGATGCCCGCCGATACCGAGGCGCCGCCATAGTCGGACAGCGCCACACCGAGGGACGTGCCTTCCCGCGGCTGAGACCACTCCGCCATCCGCGCCACTTCTTCCAGTACGGACTGGGCCGCTGGATCGTCCCGGGTCAGGTCGAGACGAAACTGCAGCGGGTCCGAACCCACGGTGTGTGCAATCTCGTCGATCAGTGATTCATTGGCAAATCGGGTATAACTGGTCGCCACGCCTCGCCAGGCGGCCAGGCGGGAACACCGATCCACCATGACATGCTCGGCGCGGATGTTGGGAATGCTGTAGCGGGTCGTTTGCGCGCCATTCATGGAAATACCGTCGCGATTCCGTGAGAGTCCCCAGCGTGGCTCGTTCATGAAACTCAGGACGCTCGGCGTTGCCACGCGCTGGTGCAGCGCGGTGACTTGTCCGTCGGCGTCCAGGGCCGCGCGCAGGTACTGCGCTGCCAACGGCCGGAAGATACCGTCCCGCACGTCATCCTCCCGGCTCCAGATGACCTTGACGGGCCGGCCGAGTTCCCGCGAGAGGAGCAGGGCGTCCTCGACATCCTTTTGCCGGTATTCGGCGCGCCGGCCGTAGCCGCCGCCGATATACATCGCGTCCACGGTGATTCGGTCCACATCGGTTTCAAGCAAGTCCGCGGCCGCCATGGCCGTCAGACTCTGGGTCTGGGTGCTTACCCAGATCTCCGCGGACAGTCCGTCGGCGGATACGCTCGCAGTGGCGCTCAAGGGTTCCATCTGCGCGTGATAGGCGGGTTCCGACCGGAACACGGCTTCGATGACCCGGTCCGCCGATTGGAACGCCGGATCGATATCGCCGACATCCTGCCAAAGCGGGTTGCCGGTACTGAAGTCGAGATCCCTGGCGCGCGCCTCGTATTCGTCCAGGTCCCGCGCCTGGTCGGTGTCGCGGAACCGGGAGTTCTCGCTCCAGGTCACCTGCAGGGCGTTCTTGCCCCAGATGGTGCCTTCCACGGTTTCGCCCACGACGGCGACGCCGTAGGGCAGGGTGACGACATCGGTGACTCCGGAGATTGCGCGCGCCGCGCTGTCGTCCACTTGCATGGGCTCCTCGCCTTCCACGGGCGCCCGGAGTACCGAGGCGTAGACCATCCCCGGAATCTGAACGTCGATGCCGTATTCGGCCGATCCGTCGACCTTTGCCGGTACGTCGATACGCGGTACATCGGTGCCCAGGTAGCGATACTCGCTCCTCGGCTTGTACTCGCTCTCGGGTACTTCCGGCAGGCTCCCGGGCACCTCTGCGGCAGCGGCGATCTGACCGTAGCTCAGGGTTTGTCCGCTGGCGGCGTGGATGACCCGGCTGGGCTCCGTCGAGAGTTCGTCCACCGGTACGCCCAACTGTTCCGCGGCGGCATCCAGCAGGAACCTGCGAGCCTGTGCGCCGGCCTGTCGCATGGCATTGAAGTAACCTCGGAGCGCCGCACTGCCGGCCGTGTACATGATGGGGAAACCGTAGTACCCGAACGCCACCGGATTGCCGTAGGCCGGGTCGTGGCGACTGACCGTTTCAACCCGCACGTTGTCCCAGTCGGCATCCATTTCCTCCGCCAGAACCAGCGGCACCGATGTCATGGAACCCTGGCCCATTTCGGTGGCGCCGAACTGGATGGTGATCGTATCGTCGGCGCCGATGCTGACCCATGCGTTGGGTGTGACGGCGTCGTTTGCGGCCGGGCCGGACGCCGGCGCGCCTGGATCGCCCGCGTCGCCGGACGGCATGCCGCAGGCGGCGATGACTCTCGTGGCGCCCACGGTCAGGGTGACGCCCACGCCCTGAATGAAATCGCGGCGCGTCGCCAACCCGCCGGATGGGGCACTGGATTCGTTGCTGGCCGTCGATCCGCCGGAAGAGGCGATTCCTTCGCGGCTCGCTGCCGGCATGCCAGTCATGGGCTTGCCGGT